>DJVG01000032.1 GCA_002441095.1 Elusimicrobia bacterium UBA6262 | reverse complement strand
CCCGCAACCAAAAAAACGGTTACTACGAAAGTGGTAGCCGTTTCATTTTAGCGGGGAGGAGCAGAAGCTCGTTCTGCCGGTCTTAATGTGGAGAGAGGTCGTCCCGATGAAAAGAATCGGGACCCCCGCAACCAAAAAAACGGTTACTATTAAAATAGTAGCCGTTTTTTTATTTGACACTATCCAGAACATCTGATAGAAGAAGATAGATTCGCAGGAGACAAGAAAATGAAGAGCGCGCGCTTAAAACAATATTTGCTTTCAGTTTTTATTGCAGGTTGGGGGATATATATCCTTAGTAAGGCTTATTTCCCGACTGATTTTTATTACCTCTATGTTGGTGCGAAAAACATTATGCTGGCAGGGACTGCGCTTAGCCATTTTAAGATAACAGCCGGGTATCTATGGAGTTTTATTAATCTCTTTGGCCTGATCGGCAGCAGTTTTGTCATAGGTACGATGATCTTATCGGCCTGGCGCATAAAGTATTCTTCATTCTTAGAAAAGTTTATTTTAGGAATGGGGTTAGGACTATGCTTGTGGAGTTATTTTACATTTCTAATGGGGATATTTGGTTTATTACAGATGTCGTTGTTTAAATGGGTATTTTGGTCAATAGTTGCCTTCAGTATGTGGTTTTTAGTGAAAAACAGCAAAAAATACATCGGTTCTTTCAATAAATTAGTTTTACCCCGTTCGTATCTTCCCCTTATTTGCCTGGTTTTGCTGGGGATGGCCTTACTGATCAATATAATTTGCGCTTTAGCCCCGGAAATCCATTATGATGCCCTGGTCTATCAATTAGCTCTTCCTGATTTTTATAAAATCCATGGGCGCATAGTGGATATGCCTTTCAATAGTACTTCGTACTTTCCTCAGAACATGAATATGCTCTATCTGCTGAGTCTCCTGGTTAGCAATGACAGTGTGGCTAAATTGCTGCATTTATTTTTAGGCCTGAGTTCGCTGGCCGCTATATATGCTTTTGCCCGTAAACATTTCTCCAGGAAAACGGCTATAGCCGCTGTTGCTGGTTTTTACCTTGTGCCGCAAGTTGCCATGCAAAGCTGGACAGCACTAAATGACTTGGGCTTAACATTTTATGTATTGCTAAATATATTATGTTTAGATAACTGGCTAGACGAAAAAGAATCCTCTGCTAAATATCTTTATCTGGCCGCGCTATTTTCCGGCTTTGCCTTAGGCATTAAGTATGTGAGTGCGGCAACAGTGGCTATTTCTGCAGGTGTTATTTTGTATCGTTATGGATATCGCTGGCGACAGTGGAAAAGGTCTTTTTATGAGCTGGGAAAATTTGCCGCTATTGTCCTTATCATGATTTCACCATGGGTAATGAGGAATGCCAAACTAACTGGATCTCCCTTTGCTCCTTTTAATGTAGCGGGACAAAAAAGCAAGTTCGAGTATAATTTTCGGAAAGATGTTTTCTTAGACGATTGCACTCATCCCCGGTTTCTTAATACCAAAGACTTTTTTATTACTCCCTGGCTGAATACCTTGGATCATAGCAGTCTTGATGATTTTGCCGGGCCGTTATTTATATTTTCTGTACCGTTGGCCATAATGATATTGCTTAGGGGTAAAACGAACCGCAAGATATTACTTTTGCTTGGCTATTTTATTGTATTTTATGTATTATGGAGGAGCCAGACTAGCGTGTGGCGGTATTTTTTGCCGGCGTTAGCTGTGTTTTGCCTGGTCGTGGGATATTTGCTGTATGATGACAGAATGAGCAGGCTCAACCGAGGCTTGTTGAAGATCATATTTACCGGGATCCTTTTAGGCAATATGGCCGTGATCTGCATGGCTTTTGAACTAATGGGGCCGATGCAAGTTGTAAACGGCACAGAAACTAAAGAGGCATTTTTAGCGCGCAGTCACCCTTTATACCAGTATCCCACGTATCCGGTAATGAGTTTTATCAACCAGAATACTGCTCCTGACAGCAAAATATTGCTGGTGGGTGAAGCCAGAGGGTATTATTGCCAGCGGGATTATATTGCCAATACGGCATTTGATATATCCACATTTCAAAAGTACTTTAAAAAAGCAAAAAATGCCGGCGAATTAGCCCAGCAGCTACGGCAGGATGGGATCACTCATATCCTTTTAAATGAAGGGGAATTGGCCCGGTTGCAGCAGCAATATAAAATATTTGATTTCCAAGACAGGGATATGAAAATACTTAAGGAATTCTGGCGGAACTACTGCCGGCCAGTATTTTACAGTAAAGGTGTTGGATTATATGAAATTATTTGAGGTGTCTATTGTCATTCCTTGCCTGAACGAAGCAAGAACACTGCCGGACTGCATAATCAGGGCCAAACAAGTCCTGGTTGATAATGATCTCCAAGGTGAGATCATTGTGGCGGATAATGGCAGTACCGATGGTTCCCGTGAGGCGGCATTAAAGCTGGGAGTGGTTTTAGTAGCGGTAGCAACGAAAGGATATGGGGCAGCCTTAATGGGGGGAATTGCCTCTGCCCAAGGGAAATATATAATTATGGGTGATGCTGACGGGAGCTATGATTTTTCTCAGGTTATGCCTTTTATTGAGAAACTGCGCGCCGGCCAGGATCTGGTAATGGGTTGCCGTCTGCCCAGGGGTGGGGGAAAAATTATGCCTGGGGCCATGCCCTGGAAACACCGCTGGATCGGTAACCCGGTATTGACCGCGATAGGCCGCCTTTTTTTTAAATCACCGGTTTCGGATTTCCATTGCGGATTACGCTCTTTTACCAAACAGGCCTACCAGAATATGGATTTGCAAACGACAGGGATGGAGTTTGCCTCGGAGATGGTTGTCAAAGCCTCGCTCAAGGGAATGCGTATCGCCGAAGTCCCTATTATTTTGTACAAAGATGGCCGCTTGGGGAGATCACATTTAAAAAGCTGGAGTGACGGCTGGCGGCATTTCCGGTTTATGTTACTGTATAGTCCGCGCTGGTTATTTTTCATTCCCGGCTTGGTGCTCATGTCAGTAGGCGGCATTACCGGCACGATTTTAACTATTACTCCGGTCAAGATAGGAACGGTAACTTTTGATACTAACACCTTACTGGCCAGCGCTATAGGCATGATCATTGGCTTCCAACTGCTCTCCTTTGCCCTTTTTACGAAAATGTTTGCCATAGCCGAGGGCTTGTTACCGGAGGATCAGCAAACCAGGAAAATTCTGGACAGTTTAAGTTTAGAAGCAGGATTAATAATAGGTCTGGCCTGTAGTATAGTGGGATTTAGTGTCCTGGTGTATGCATTATGGTACTGGCGGGTACATCATTTCGGGAGTCTATCTCCTGCGGCGAGTTTACGCATAATGATCCCGGGTATTACCATATTAACATTGGGTGTAGAAATAACATTTGCCAGTTTTTTCCTGAGTATTTTGCGGTTAAAGCGACGGTAACGGACTATATTAAATGGTTATACAAAGAGAAAGTCATACAGAATTTTATCAGCGTTGGCAGGATTTAGCCCGGCCATATTTTGCCTGGCAGTTCTCACAATTTTCCTCATTCCTGGGCAAAAGAGTGGCGGATCTAGGCTGTGGCTTGGGTAATTTTACTGATTTTTTAATTGCCAAGGATTACTATTTAGGTATTGATTATGATAAAGAATTATTAGCGGTTGCTGCGAATAGGTTTAACGAAAAGAAAAATGTTGCTTTTACCTGCGGAGACTTGACTGACAGCCAATCCTACCAGAAACTGAGAGCAGAAAGAATTGATACTATCATCTGCGTAAATGTTTTGGAGCATATCAAAGATGATGCTTATGTTCTTGGACAAATGATAGATGTTTTGCCGGTCAAAGGAACACTATGTCTTTTGGTGCCGGCTATGCCAAGTATATTTGGGGCCTTGGATGCCTTTGATCATCATTATCGCCGTTATAGCAAACAAGGTTTGTTAAGCTTATTACAAAAATATCCGGTAGAGATTAATAGCTGCTATTATTTTAATTTAATAGGAGCGGCGGGGTGGTTTGTTAAAAGCAAGATCATGAAACAAAAAACGCAAACAAGTGATAATTATACTTTAATGAATAGGTTAATTCCCATTATGGCGAGAATAGAGAAAGCACTGCCTCCTCCGTTAGGGATGTCTTTAATTGCTATTATGAGAAAAAAGTAAATGTTAAACGAATTTAATAATACAATAGTTAAAAATACCCCGATAGTGTTAGTCAATCCTCCAGCCAATAAATTAGTGGAAGAGTTTGACTCGCCGCCATTTGGTCACCTGGGGCTTGCTTATCTTGGAGCCGCTTTGAGAAAGGCCGGAATTGACTGTGTGATACTGGACGCCAAATGCGGCAGATTAAAGTATGAAGATGTTGTTAAAGCGATAACGTTAATGAAGCCAAAAATAGTAGGTGTAAGTTCTTATACACACGAGATAAATATAGTCGAGAGCCTTATCAAGGAGATCAAACAACTATTGCCTTCCTGCCGGACCATAATCGGGGGATCTCATGCCTCCAGCCTCCCCCAGGATACCTTGCACGCATATTCTTGCTTTGACTATCTGGTGAAGGGAGAAGGTGAAGAGACCTTGGTCAATCTTGCCAACGCTATCTTAGATGGCCACGAGGATAAAATACAGTTCATATCAGGAGTAGGATATAGAAAGAACGATAACTGTGTGGTGGTTAATGAAAGCGAATGGATACAGAATCCTGATTCGCTTGCTTTTCCCGCTTGGGACCTTTTCCCGGAATTTAATGTCTTTCCGGTTATCAGTTCTCGGGGGTGTCCCTATAAGTGCATATTTTGCGCTAGAATGATGGGTAATAAGATAAGAACCCGTTCACCGGAAAACGTAATAGCAGAACTAAAATATTTAAATAATCAATTTGGCGCAAAAAAAATAGTATTTTTTGATGAAACCTTTGGATATTACGGAAAATGGCTCGAACAATTCCTTAGCCTGATGATTTCCAGTGGAATGAATAAAAAACTACAATGGTCTATAATAACCCGGGCGCAGGTTTTAAATGATGATGTAGTGGGTAAATTAAAAAAAGCCGGCTGCACAAAAATAGATTTTGGAGTAGAGTCAGGGAATGATAAAATATTGAAAATAATAAATAAAGGTGAAACAAAAGAGGACTTTGTCAGAGCAGCGAAACTAATAAAAAAATCAGGATTGGAGTCTCATAGTTATTTCATTCTCGGTCACCCGTATGAAACAAAGGAAACGGCAATGGATACTATAAATTTTGCCGCGCAGCTAAATACCGATTTTATTTCCATAGGCATAATGATTCCTTATCCGGGAACAGAAGTGGCAAAATTAGCCGCTCTTGGCTTAGGAGGATATACTAAATTGTCTACCGCTTGGGAAGATTACAATAAGCAATTGGGTAATGCCCTGGAGCTTCAGTTTATTTCTCGGACGGATTTAACAAAACTGCAATTGCTTGGGTATTTAAAATTTTATGCAAAAAATGTTAAAATCAAATCTTTTGTGATTACAGGCTGGAAATACAGGAGACTGATCCTGGCCATAATCATGAAATATGTTAAGGGTAATTGGGATCGGGTGAATCGTGGCTCGGGCTAAGCTATTTACAATTTGATTGACTTTTTATCAAATAATGCCTAAAATTACTTATATATGAAGATAAAACCTATTGTCCTTATACTGCTATTTTTTTCTGGTTTATTATTGCCGGCGGCAGGTCTGGCACTGGGAAATTATAATGGTTATGGCGGTTATGTCATAGGTGATCAGCGCCTGGTCGGTTTAGCCGGTGCGTATCTGGGTAAGTCCAATGATTTAAACGCAGTGCATTATAATCCGGCTGGTTTGGTTTTTTCTCCGGACGTCCTGAATATCGGCCTGGCCAGAAGCAGGGTGAATAATTCACCGACAGATTTTGACCAGAATGGAACTAAGGACAGTTTCCCGCTCAGTTATTATTTTGCCGGCATTGTCGGGCGCACGCACCGGGCAGGCACATGCTATAATATCGCTTTAGGAATGGTCTACGATCAACCATATGCAGCAGAACAGAATTTTGACGGGAAAGCCTTATCCACCACTACCCTGGAAAAATACGATCTACGATTAGCCGTAAACTCATTTTCTATCCCGGTATCCCTGCAAATCAGCAATAATATGGCCATCGGCATCAATATTAATACCCTTAATGTGGAAGAAAGTATCCGTATGAAATATCCGGTTAATTTCCAGGGTCGCAAAGTCGCTGACGTTGATATAGATGATGAACAGGAAGTCAGCGCCACCAATATAGACATAGGTGTTTTATATAGATATAATGAAAAATTATCCCTGGGCGCTGTCTACAAGCCGAAGATAACTTTTAGCTTTCAAGAAAGATCCTTCCTGACCACTGACTTAAGAACAGGCCTGCCTGCTGATACTGGCATTAGATGGTACCGGAATGTGACTATTCCCATGCGTACCGGGATAGGCTTGAACTACGAATATACTAAAGGTTCAGCTATAGGAGTGGATACAAATTACATCGGCAAGCAGGATAATACGGTACTGGTCGGTTCGGCTTTAGTTACCGGAATGGAAAATTATGAATTCAAGGAAGCCGGGGTTTATGACCTGCATCTTGGCGGTAATTACCTTTGGCAGATTAACCGGAACCTGCAGGTCGACTGGCGCGCCGGGACATATTATGAGCCGTCGCGGGTCAAGAAACTGGATAGCCGCTGGCATTATACCGGCGGCTTGCAAATAAATTGGTTGTATTTTATGGTTGGTTTCGGGTATGATAAAGCAGCTGATTTTAAGAATCTGGTCAGTGTCGTAGCCGTGATGATAAGGAGATAGGCAGATGGTGAGCGAGACATATACCGGCCCGGACCGCAGGCGCACTCCGCGCATAAGATATGAAGGGCATGCCCAGGTTGCCGGTAAGGGCAGTGACGGCATCATACATTCTGAGCTGTGTTCTTTTGTGAACCTGAGCGAGGGTGGTTGTTGCCTGAAGTCGCCAACCGGATTTCCTGACGGCGCAGAACTTTCTATTACTTTTAAACTACCCGGCTTGCTGAATATTTTTATCCGTTGCACAGTCAAGACTGCCTGGTGTACCTTATATCCGGTGGAACGGTGCTATTTGCTGGGATTGTCTTTTCTCCGCCTCAGTTCATATGACCTTACTGCGGTGCGCAGCTTCATTATGACCGAGGTCCGGAACCAGAAGGAAATCGAATAGTGTCCTGAAAAACCTTGCCTTACAATAAAAAAAGTGCTACAATATAGTCCCGATGGAAGGCGGTTCCTTTGCCTTCCTTGTTTTATCAGGACAAGCTAAAATATAGGCAAAATCAGGATCCTGGTACATGGCTGGGTAGCTCAGTTGGTAGAGCAGCGGACTCATAAGCCGTTGGTCGCGAGTTCAACTCTCGCCCCAGCCACTTAAAAATAGTTAGCAGTCCGCTCCGATGTTACATCGGAGCTAGCAGTTGACAGTTGGCGGTTAAAACAAGTTATGTTCGTTAAACAAGTAGAAGAATTCATTGAAAAACAAGGTCTTTTAAAGAAAAGCGATAAGATCCTGGTAGCAGTATCAGGTGGGGCAGACTCGGTAGTTTTGTTGCGAGTGCTTAAGACCCTCAGCCATAAATATCATTGGGTTGTACAGGTAGCGCATTTTAATCATGGCCTGCGCGGGCAGGAGGCTGACCAGGATGAAGTTTTTGTCCGCAGGCTAGCCTTGTCGTATGATCTGCCTTTTCATGTGCAGAAACAAGATGTCAGGAAGTATGCCCGTAAACAGGGCTTATCCATTGAAGAA
This sequence comes from Elusimicrobia bacterium UBA6262, assembly GCA_002441095.1. Taxonomy (GTDB): domain Bacteria; phylum CAYTYR01; class UBA6262; order UBA6262; family UBA6262; genus UBA6262. The sequence continues at coordinate 69,350 of DJVG01000032.1, read as the reverse complement.
GCAGCCCGGTTATTGCGCTATGATTTCCTGGAAAAGACAGCTATAGCCATTCAGGCTGATAAAATTGCTGTAGCGCACAATGCGAATGACCAGGCAGAGACTGTGCTATTATTCCTATTGCGGGGTACCGGGAAAACAGGCTTGGCCGGGATGCCGGTTGCACGGGGGAGGATTGTGCGCCCGTTACTATCCAGCTGGCGGCAGGATATTGAGATCTTCGCCCGGCGGCAAAAATTACCTTTCCGGACCGATGCTTCTAACCTGCAAACAGCTTACCTGCGTAACCGGATCAGGCTTAAGTTATTACCTGAATTAGTAAAACACTATAATTCTCAAATTTATCAGCATCTCCTGCACCTGAGCGTCCTGGAACGGGAAGAAGACCAATTCTTACAAGAACAGGCTATCGGGGAAGCAGCCAAATGCCTGGAACAAAAGTCCGGAGCAACTGTCTTAAATAGCAAACGTTTTTCTAAGTTACCAGTCTGGCTGCAACGGCGTTTAGTCAGGCTGATCACTCCGTTGCCGTATGAACAAGTTGAAAAAGTCCGTTCTTTAGTGATCAATAAAGGCGCGCATAAAATATTACAACTAGGACGCAACCTTTATTGCCGGCGTGAGTATGATAAGCTGATTTTCTCAACTAGGAGCCAGGCAAAAAAAACAAAACCAGCCGCTATTTATGTCCTGGCAGTACCGGGAGTGACCAAAATCCCAGAGCTTGGCTTGAAGATAAAAATCAGGAAGCGAAAAAAATCAGTCGCATTTAAGATTACTAAAAGAAAAAATCTTACTTGTCTTAATGCTGGCACTGTCTGCGGGCAATTGCGTTTGCGCACACGCCAACCTGGTGACCGCTTCCAGCCGTACGGACTGAACGGCACAAAAAAATTGAAAGACTATTTTATAGAACAAAAGATTGATATCAATAAACGGGACCTGATGCCCGTGATTGTGGATGATCAGGGGATTGTCAGCTTATGTGCCTTAGGCCGCATCGATGACCGGGTGAAAATAACACCAGAGACCAAAATTATTATAGAAATAGAGGTAAATTAAATTGAAAAATTTCATGAAGGGTTTAGCTTTTTGGATATTACTGATAATCGGGCTGACTGCCTTATCGCAGCAAATAGGCAAAAAACAACAGGCAGTTGACCTGCCTTATAGTACTTTTAAGCAATTGATCAAGAGTGACCGGGTGATCAGCGCGGTTATTGAAGCTAAGAATAATATCATTACCGGTAAATTCTATGATGATAGTAAAAAAGAAGCTGAATTCCGCACGACTCCGGTCACTGACCCGGATCTGGTCAGGGATTTAGAGGGCCATGGTGTTAAATTCAGCGGTGAAGCGGAGAAAACCTGGTGGAGCTACCTGAATAATTTTATCTGGTATTTCGGTCCGGTCATCCTGTTGGTGGTTTTCTGGTTATTCATGATGAAACAAATGCAGGCTGGCGGCAAGCAGGCCATGTCGTTTGGCCGCAGTAAAGCGCGCCTGCAAAATGCTTCCGGCAAGCAAAAAATAACGTTTAAAGACGTGGCCGGTATAGATGAAGTAAAAGAAGAGCTACAGGAAATTATTGCGTTCTTAAAAAATCCGAAAAAATTCCAGAAGCTGGGTGGCAAGATCCCCAAAGGTGTTTTGCTATACGGCGCGCCGGGTACCGGCAAGACCCTGCTGGCTAAAGCTGTCGCCGGTGAAGCGGGAGTGCCGTTTTTCTCTTCCAGCGGAAGTGAATTCGTGGAAATGTTTGTCGGAGTCGGGGCTTCCCGGGTCCGTGATCTTTTTGAACAAGGCAAGCGCACTGCCCCGAGCCTTTTGTTTATCGACGAATTAGATGCCGTAGGGCGACATCGCGGCGCCGGTATCGGCGGCGGGCATGATGAACGCGAGCAGACCTTGAACCAGTTGCTGGTGGAGATGGATGGATTTGATACCAAAGAAGGCGTGATCCTGATCGCGGCGACGAACCGGCCGGATGTGCTTGATCCCGCTTTATTGAGACCGGGTCGTTTTGACCGTCATATCTCTGTGGCCAGTCCCGACCTGAAAGGCCGGGAAGAGATCCTGGCAGTTCATACCCGCAATGTGACACTGGTCAAAGAAATAGACTTAAATGTAATTGCCCGGCGCACCCCGGGTTTTGTCGGGGCTGACCTGGCCAATTTAGTCAATGAAGCTGCCCTGCTGGCGGCGCGCAAAGAAAAAGAAGCAGTAGAGATGGAAGACCTGGAAGAAGCTATTGACCGCGTCATTGCCGGGCCACAGCGCAAAAGCCGCCTGATCAGTGACCGGGAAAAGAAGATCATTGCCTATCACGAAAGCGGTCATGCCCTGATCGCAAAACTTATTCCCGGTACCGACCCGGTACACAAAGTTTCTATTATCCCCCGCGGTCCGGCGCTTGGCTATACCCTGCAATTGCCTTTGGAAGACCGTTATTTGACTACCAAGGGAGAGATTTTGGACAGGTTAGCGGTCCTGCTGGGAGGCCGGGTGGCTGAAGAGCTTGTTTTTAATGAGATAACCACCGGGGCGCATAATGACCTGGGTAAGGCTACGGAACTAACCCGTAAAATGGTCCGGGAATACGGTATGAGCGCGAAACTTGGGCCGATGACCATGCAAAAACAAGCTGAAGAGATTTTTTTAGGCAGGGATATTACCAAGGAAAAAACATACAGTGAAAAAACAGCCGAATTGATCGACTCAGAAGAAAAGGGAATTATTGATCAGGCGCTGGCCCGGGCCCAAAAACTGCTTAAAGATAATATCAATAAACTTAACCTGCTGGCCGCTAAACTGATCGAAAGGGAAGTACTGGAAGGCGAAGAACTGGAACTTATCCTGGAAGGCAAGGAATTACCGCCGTTAGCCAATGGCAAACAACTTAATGGCAAGAATGGATCAAAGAATGAAACCAAAAATGAAAATAAACCCAGTTAGAGATAGTATAAAGGCAGGTTAAAAGTGTATGAAAAATAGCAATGGAAACAAGAATAAAACGTATCAACGTAGCAATAATTATATCTCTAACAGGGTAAACAAACCAAAAATTGAAAAAGCAGTCCAGGCTATCCTGGAAGCGATCGGCGATGATCCGAAGCGCGAAGGTTTAGTCGGCACGCCCCGGCGGGTAGCGGATATGTATGAAGAGATCTTTGCCGGGTTGCACCGTGATCCGGCCGAAGATCTGGAAGTATATTATGAAAAAGAGGATTATTCAGAAATTGTGCTGGTCCGAGACATCCCTTTGTATTCCATGTGCGAACATCATCTGATCCCATTTTTCGGGAAAGCTCATGTTGCCTATTTACCGCAAAAAGGGAGGCTTACCGGATTGTCCAAGATCGTCAGAGTGGTAGATACTATTTCCCGCCGTCCTCAGCTGCAGGAGCGGTTGTCCATGATGATAGCCGATACTCTGATGAAGGCCGTGAGGCCTCAGGGAGTCATGGTGATCATTGAGGCGGAACACTTCTGTATGACGATGAGAGGCATTAAGAAACCCGGATCGAAAACAGTTACCAGCGCGATGCGGGGTATTTTCCTGAAGGACGCCAGGACCAGGGCTGAAGCACTATCTTTAATCAACAAATAAATACTAATTTCGAATATCTAAACTCTAAATAAATTCAAATTTCAAAATCCAAATATTCAAAACACCACGACTGCTTAAAATTTAAAGCTTTGAATTTAGAATTTGTTTAGGATTTAGAAATTAGGATTTAGAATTTGTATCTAAGATGGTGGTATTATGCTTTCAGCGAGGGTTTTAACGGTCGCAGATATCAAAAAGGAGATGGCCAAAATAGGGGTAGATCCTTACGGTATCAAGCTGATGGCCGGCAAAGCTGACTTACTGGTAATCAAGATCGAGAGCATCGATCATCGCGCCGCTAATATCCTGAAACAGGAAATGCTTTCGCTGGGCGGTGAAACAGCCTGTTCCCGCGGCGTCATGTCCCTGCAGCAGGGAAAAGCGCCTATATTATTGCTTGGCACTCCCGCCCAGTACCGTAAATTGATCTTCAAGCTGATGTATCAGCCGTTTGGGCTTAAAGAATTTTCCGCGCATCTTAAAACCACTATCGATAATTATTTTCAAAAAATTAAAAAAGTGCAGATCATGGGTATCTTGAATGTTACTCCTGATTCTTTTTTTGACGGCGGGAAGTATTTTGCCTCCGAATTGGCAGTTAGCCGTGCTTTAGAAATGATCAAAGAGGGCGCTGATATCATTGATATTGGCGGGGAATCCAGCCGTCCCGGCAGCACCCCTGTCTCGGTGCAGGAAGAACTAGCCCGGATCTTGCCCATAGTAAAAGCACTCACCAAAAAAACTAAAGTGCCAATATCCATCGATACTTATAAGTCAGAAGTAGCCAATACTTGCCTGGCCCAGGGGGCCTGTATAATTAACGATATTTCTGCTTTGCGCTTTGACCGCCGGATGGCCAAGGCGGCGGTTAAATATAAAGCTAAAGTAGTGCTGATGCATATGCAGGGAACACCACGCCGGATGCAGAAAGATCCTCATTATCACGATGTGGTCAGTGAAGTATTTCAGTTCCTGGAGGAAAGGATACAGTACGCGGCAAGCCAGGGCCTAGCCAGGGGAAATCTTATCATTGACCCGGGTATCGGTTTTGGCAAAACTTTGAAACATAACCTGGCTCTGCTACAAAAACTATCGGAATTCAGGTCGCTCGGGGTACCTATACTTTTAGGGGTATCGCGCAAATCAATGATTGGCAATATCCTGGGCAATGATCCGGATAAGCGCTTGACCGGCAGCCTGGCTGCTGCGGCCTGGGGATACTTGCAGGGTGCGAACATATTGCGTGTGCATGATGTGCACGCTACTAAAGAACTATTAAAAGTACTAGAAGCAGTTAAAAGTGTTAAGTAATGATAAAAAACACTAATATAACTTCCCGCCCTTAAGATTGGCGGGTNNAAAGCACTTTTTCAGCAGAAACTACCTAATTTATGGTATAATATTATAACAATAACTCAAAACTCCCCGCCCTTAAGCTTGGCGGGTCCGCCTCAGGCGGAAAAACTTTACACTTAAAACTGTACTTATGAGGTGACTAATGCCGGAAATACCTTTCATCATCAAAGATGTAGCTATCGGGACCGTGGATATTATTATCGTCACATTTTTGTTTTACAAGTTGTTTATGCTGATCCGGGATACCCGCGCGGTGCAGGTATTGAAGGGGTTGATCATTCTTTCTATCGTCACGATCTTCGCCCAGATCCTGCAATTGCCGGTCCTGCGCTGGATCATGGGAGGGTTCTGGACCATCGGAGTGATTACCGCTATTATTGTCTTCCAGCCTGAACTGCGCAATGCCTTGGCGCAAATCGGGGCTAATCGCTTTACTAATGTTTTTCTGCGTCCGGAGTTTGTTACGGAAATAGGCAAGGCTATCGAAGTTTGCTCGGCTAAAAAAATGGGCGCGATTATTGCCCTGGAACGGGCTACCGGGTTGCGTAATTATATCGAAAGCGGAGCGAAGATCAACAGTGAAGTCAGCGCCGAACTGTTAGGCACGATTTTTACTCCCAATTCCCCATTGCATGATGGGGCAGTGATCATCAGGCATGATCGTATCGCTGCTGCGGCTTGTATCCTGCCCTTATCTAAAAGTACTAACCTGCCGAAATCTGTGGGGACCCGGCATCGGGCAGCATTAGGATTGACCGAAGAAACTGATGCGGCAGTAATTGTAGTCAGTGAAGAGACCGGGGATATTGCCTTGGTCCATGATAAGAAAATATTATCGAACTTGAGTGTAGAAACACTGGAAAAAGAGATTGCTAATTTGTATGCCAGCTCTAATACCACCGCTAAGCGCTTCCATTGGCAACTACGGCCAAGCTTCAGTAAACGCGATATGATCAGCAACCTGGATGTCAAACTTATCTCTTTTTTATTGGCTTTATTGCTGTGGGCATATGTTAAATATTATCTGGGACACTGAAAATAGAAAGCGTATAGCGTGTAGCGTATAGAAATGCGCTTTGAGGTTATAATATGGCTGTTTTGTGTGTGAATATTGATCATATAGCGACATTAAGGCAAGCGCGTGGGGGTATGGAGCCGAATGTCTTGGGTGCGGCCAGGATAGCGGAACAAGCCGGAGCTCTTGGTATTACTGTGCACTTGCGTGAAGACAGACGGCATATCCAGGATCAGGATGTTTATGCCTTGCGGCAGGCCATTAAAACTAAATTAAACCTGGAAATGGCTGCCACTGAAGAAATAATCAAGGTTGCCTTAAAGATCGGACCTGATATGGTGACGCTGGTTCCGGAAAAAAGAAAAGAGCTGACCACTGAAGGCGGATTAGATGTTGTACGGGGAGGGAAAAGATTAAAAAAGGCTGTCAACCGCTTTCATCAGAAGGGTATCCCCGTCAGTCTGTTCATTGCTCCAGATTTAAAGCAGGTCAAAGCCAGCGCCGAGATCGGGGCAGATATTATTGAACTGCATACAGGATTTTACGTTAATGCCGGCAATAAAAAACAACAAAATATTGAGCTCAAAAAATTGCGGCAGGCGGCTCAACTAGCGGTAAAAATTAAACTTGGACTTAATGCCGGCCATGGCCTGAATTATCACAACGTGATCCCAATAGCTAAAATTAAAGGGATGCTTGAACTGAATATCGGCCATAGTATTATCGCCCAGGCTGTTTTTGTGGGCTTAGATAGAGCAATTAAGGAAATGATACGATTAATAAAATAAATATCAAATAACAAAATCCAAATGACAAATAAATCTCTTAAATCCCAAATTTCATACAGATTTGTCATTGGTTATTGGTAATTAATTTGTCATTTGAAATTTGGAATTGGGAATTTATTATGGAGGAGTTATGTGCGGTATTGTTGGCTACATTGGGAAAAAAGACGCGATCAGTATACTTATTGATGGATTAAAACGGTTGGAATACCGGGGCTATGATTCCGCCGGGGTAGCGGTATTGCAAGATGGCCAGATCCAATTACGCCGCAGTGCCGGCAAGCTTGCTAATTTAGAAGAGGTAGTTGTACAAAACCCGTTAGCCGGGACGGTTGGTATTGGCCACACCCGCTGGGCTACCCATGGCAAACCCAGTGAAGAGAATGCCCATCCGCATACAGATTGCACCGGCGACCTGGTAGTCGTGCATAACGGTATTATTGAAAATTATCATCTCCTGAAAAAGCAATTGATCCAGGAAGGCCATACTTTCAAGAGCGAAACTGATACCGAAGTGGTGGCTCATTTATTGGAAAAACATTTTAAGGGCGATTTGCACAAGGCCTTGCAAGCGACCTTGCGGGAACTGGTGGGATCATATGCGCTAGGAGTCATTTCTAAAAAAGATCCTCATGCTGTTGTTGCTGCCCGCAATGGCAGTCCCTTGATCTTAGGCTTAGGCGAGGATGAATATTTCATTGCCAGCGATGTCCCAGCGATCCTCCAGCGGACCAGGAAGATCATCTATCTGGATGACGGGGAAACGGCCCGGCTGACACTGGCCGGAATTATTATTTATGATCAAGCCGGAGTTGAAGTTAAAAAGAAAGTCCATACTATTACTTGGGATCCGATCATGGCTGAAAAAGCCGGCTTTAGGCACTTTATGCTGAAAGAGATCTATGAACAGCCGCGGGTTATCCGTGATACTTTCCGCGGCCGGGTCATGCCGGAAGAAGGAGAAGTATTCCTGGAAGAAGTGGCCCTGGAACCTGATTATATCCAGAATATCAATAAGATATTTATCGTGGCTTGCGGTACCAGCTATCATGCGGGCATGGTAGGCAAATATTTATTCGAAGATCACCTCCGTATCCCGAGTGAGGTAGATATCGCCAGTGAATTCCGGTATCGCAATCCGATCATTGACAGTAAAACACTGGTCATTGTCATCTCCCAATCAGGAGAAACAGCAGATACTTTGGCAGGGCTGCGGGAAGCCAAAGCAAAAGGCAGTAAAGTATTAGCTGTCTGTAATGTGGTTGGCAGTACTATTACCCGGGAAGCTGACGGCACGATCTATACTCATGCCGGGCCAGAGATCGGGGTAGCTTCGACCAAGGCTTTTACCGCCCAATTGACTGCTCTTTATATTATTCTTTTATATCTGGGCCGCAAGCGTGGGATCATGTCTCAGGAAGAAACACGCCAACTCATTGAAAAAATGATGCATATTCCTTCCCAGGTGGAAAAGATACTGGAACTGGATGAGGAGATCCTGAAAATTTCCCACGAATTTTTTAAAAAAGCAGATTTTTTGTACCTGGGACGCAATATTAATTATCCGATCGCCCTGGAAGGGGCCTTAAAACTAAAAGAAATTTCCTATATCCATGCAGAAGGTTATCCTGCCGGCGAAATGAAACATGGCCCGATTGCCTTGATCGATGAAAATATGCCGGTTCTGGCTATTGCCACCAAATGTAAAACCTATGAAAAAGTATTATCCAATATTGAGGAAGTCAAAGCTCGTGACGGCATTATTATTGCCCTGGCCACCGCCGGTGATGAGAATATTAGGAAAAAAACCAACTATGTTATCTATGTACCAGAAACCCTGGAAGTACTCTCGCCTCTGCTCAATGTGATCCCATTGCAATTATTGGCTTATCATATTGCTGTACGACGCGGCTGTGATGTAGACCAGCCGAGAAACTTAGCTAAATCAGTAACAGTGGAATAAAGAACATGGCACAAAGACACAAAGTTTGAAAGAAAAAGCAGGCACAGAGGTCTAAGTTGAAAATATTTGCCCATCGCGGATTTTCTGGCCAGTATCCGGAAAACACAATACTGGCATTTGATAAAGCTCACGAACTTGGCGTGGATGGGTTTGAGCTGGATATCCAGCTGTCCAAGGATAATAAAATAGTCGTTTTTCATGACCGCAGACTCGAGAGGACAACAGACGGGCAAGGCCGTCTGGCCCGGTATACTCTGCAGGAACTGAAGCAGTATGATGCCGGACAAGGTGAGCGTATCCCGACCTTGGCCGAGCTGCTGAAAGCGTATTATCTCGGTCCGCAGTTAATGATTGAACTGAAATATCATACGGCCTGGAATTATCAACCACTGGTTGATGCTTTAGTAAAACTATTAAAACGTTTTAAACTAAAATATCCGCCGATCATCTGTTCATTTAACTGGCCAGCCCTGGTCTACTTACGGAGTAAGAGCCGTAGTATAAATATTGCGGTGCTGCATACGCGTAAACCGTTCCCGCGGGTGCTAAAAATCGCCGACCTGATTAAGGCCTGTGCTATTTCTACTCCTATTAATGAAGTGAGCAGTAAAAAAGTTGCTCTCGCTAAAGCGGCTGGGCTGAATATTTATGTCTGGACCGTGAATTCAAAAAAACAGGCTGCTTTATGCCGGCAGTTAGGCGTTTTTGGGGTGATCTCTAATTTCCCCGATAAAATAAAATAGCAAGCACACAGGAAAAAAGAAGGCACAAAGGCATACAGTTTAAGGCAAAAACAGGCGCAAAGCGAAATAAAATTACTAATTCTTTTACTCTGTGCCTAACATTGAACTTCCCGCTTTTTTTAATTTGGTGCCTATTTTAAGGAGGTCTATCCAGGTGAAAATAGAACTGACCTACGGCAAAGATAAAATTACCCTGGATGTGGACAATCAATTTTTAGCCGGTCCCTTGATCCAAGCTAAAGTGAGCCAGTCTATCCCCGGGACCCCCTGCGAGATCATCCGCCAGAGTTTTATGAACCCAAAAAAACGTCCTAAGTTACGTGATGTTGTTCAAGGCCAAAGAGTAGGCCTTGTAGTATCCGATGAGTTACGAGTTGGCTTACAAGAACAAATAATTTCCTGCCTTTTAGCTGAAATTGCCGCAGGTTCGCCCGCTGAAGTATTTGTTTTTATCGCTACCGGTTCCCATCACCCTGAAATATATGCTAAAAATATCATTGCCTGGATACATCAGTATGCCCAGGAGCTTAAACTTTCCTACCAGGTATTTCCTAACCAATGTGAACACCAGGATGATTATATCACCCTGGGACAAACGACCTACCATACTCCTGTGTTTGTCCATAAAATGTGGTTGTCCTGCCCGATCAGGGTACATGGCCATGAGGCCAAGTATCATTATATGAACGGCTATTCCTGTATTGACAAGCATATTGTCCCCGGGTTATCTGCCCATGCGTCTATCCAGGCTAATCATAAACTGGCCTTGCACCACCATGACTCGGTAGCCGGCAAGAATGCCTGGCACCAGGATCCGTACCGCCAGAATAATCCCTTTTCCCAGGATGGCAAGCAATGCCGTAAAATGAGCGAAAAATATCTCTATGACCAGGCGACTGGTACAGTCAAAGAAGCGGAAATTATTACCTTCGGGCTGGATATGGTCAGCCAGAAAGACAAAATATTCTGGATCGACTGCGGTGACCCGGACCTGGTCTGCCAGGATGTTACTGCGGCTGTCGATAAGTACCTGGGCTTTGAAGTGGAAAAAACAAAATACCTGGTACAATCACCCGGCGGTCCGCCAGCCAGCGAAACTATCTATTACGTGCAAAATGGTTTTGATATGGTCATTAAAGGGGCTTTACTGCCAGGGGGAGAAGCCCTGGTTGTAGCTCCCTGCAACGGCCGGCCGGAAGTACCTGAAAATATCCGTGGTATCTGTCCTGATCCAGAGTCCATGGAACTGTTTTGGAATACCTTGGTAGAATACCTGGACAAGCCACTGGAAGACTGGATCAGCTTTGTGGATAAGAATTTTAAGCTATTTATGTGGAAGACTGACCGGGTCATCAAGCTATTTAAAGATTCCAGGATCAAGATATACCTATATTCTCAATTGCCGGATGAAGTGGTGCGTCAAGGTGGTTTTATCCCTGAACATAACCCGCAGCAGTGGATCGAGGAACGGGCAGCGCGAAACGATGGCAAAATACGCTGTGTAGATGAAGCCAATAAATTATGTGTCTTAGGTAAGTAATAACAGTTATGAGTTAGCGAGTTACGAGTTTTGTTTTTATTAATAATAGAACCCGCAACCTGACACTCGCAACTATTTGAGGATTCGATATGTGTAAGAGGAATCTGCTACTTGCTCTAACTCTAGCTTTGATGGTGCTGAATGGTTGTGCCGTAAGCGTGGTTAATTGGGGCATCAAAATGAAATCTCCGGTCCCCGCTGAGACAACTGCTTATAGCGATGAGGATATCGATATAAGTTTCATGGTGGATGATAAAAGTATCAATTTTGACCTAAAGAACAAGACCCCGAACGGGATCAAGCTGAATTATGATGAAATGTCATACATTTCTCCCGGCGGCGTGAGTTTACGGGTCGTTTCCAGCAATATTCGTTTTTCTGACCGGTTTGCCCCGCAAGCCCCGGTAGTGGTGCCGCCTGGATTATCAATTTCCGAAACCATAATACCGGCGCAAAACATTTTTTTCCGGGCTAATGATATGGCCTATTATGGCTGGGACGTTGGGCCCTTATTCCCTAATGACGCTAAAACCTATCTTGGCCGGGAATTTGGTTTGTATTTTCCACTGGAGATAAAAGGAGTAAAGAAAGAGTTTGTTTTTAAATTTTTAATTACTTCTACGGAAAAGAAGAAATAAGCAACTTTTTGTTGAAATATAGGCTCCTTTTAAGTAAAATAAAGCTGTTTATACTTAATCTTGAAAGCCAGAGGAGTGTGTATGGCCAATAACCGGCCGATCACCGGCAAGTATATCGATAAAATGCCCGATGGCACCATTAAACAACTAAATCCCTTTACTGGTACCGAGGTATGGACCGTTCCTGGCAGGGGTGGCAAACCCATCACCAATGAGATACCCAAGAATGCTAAAAAAATAGAACGGCATGATCCGGAAAATTACTGCAATTTCTGCGCCTCCAATTATTTAAATACCCCGCCGGAAAAATCACGGCTGATCAAAGAAGGCGATAAATATAAGATCCTGTATAATGTGGCGGCCCAGGACTTGGGCTCAACCGTACCCTTACTGCGCCGGATCCCGAATTTATTTGAAATAGTCTCTTATGATTACTGGGTTAAGAACTATTACTTCTTCCTGCCGCAGGACCTGGTCAACTGGAAAAATAACTATATGTCCACCCAGGCGGGACAGGACCATGTTTTCAAAATAATTGATATGAAATTAACCCTGCTGGGCAAGGAGCCGCAAAAGATCAGCCGGGAAACCAAACTGGACATGGCTGATGCCTTTTTTGGCGGCTGTCACGAGCTGGTCGTGGCTAACAAGCATTATAGCGAAACCGCTGAATATGATTCCCAACTATGTTCCTCCGGCGAACTTACTCCTGAAGAGCATTTCTGGTATATTAAATTCACTATTGAAGCGATCAAGGCTATCCACCAGACTAACCGCTATGTACGGTACATCAGCGTATTCCAGAACTGGCTCTCCAGCGCCGGCGCCAGTTTTGACCATTTGCATAAGCAATTGGTGGCGATCGATGAATGGGGTACATCTATTGAGGAAGAAAGTGAATTAGTACGGGGCAACCCCAACATTTACAATGAGCTGGCAGCAAATTATGCCGGCTACCAGAACCTGGTTTTTGCGGAAAACGATTATGCCGTGGCTTTTGCCGATTTCGGCCACCGGTATCCGACTATTGCGGTCTATTCGAAGAGCCCATATTCAAATATCTGGGAATTGAGCGATGAAGAAATAAAAGGATTCAGCGATATTGTCCACGGTTGCCATGCGGCTATGGGTTCGCGCATTCCCTGTAATGAAGAATGGTATTACAAACCACTGGATGCTGATTTTGCCATGCCCTGGCATATCCTGATCAAGTGGCGGGTAAATACGCCGGCTGGCTTTGAAGGCGGGACCAAAATCTATATTAATACTATTGATCCGGTTAACCTGCGGGACAAAATGGTGCCCCGGCTCTTCGAACTGAAAAACCAGGGCAAGATCGCCAAATTCAATATCGCTTTTGAGTGTCCTTGCCTGCCGAATAGTTTGAAATATAATCCAGCAGTACGTTAGGATAAATTCGAAATACGAAGCACTAAATTCTAAACAAATCCAAAGCACTAAGTTCCAATTTTCAAACGTTTAGAAATTTTATATTGTTTAGTATTTAGATATTAGAGTTTAGATATTGCTCTTAACGTATTCCCCAAAAATGGGGTCGAGTATCTGGAAGTTGCCGTCATCCTGGCGTTTAACCAGCCCTTTGTCATGTAAGCGGTACAGGAAGTTTTTTATATTGGCTACAGGGAAGTTTTTAGCATGCTTTTCCACGATCATTATCCTTCTAATCTCACTTTGCGGTAATGCTGCTTTAGCCTCTGCCAGTACTAACAATACTTCTTTTTCCCTGTCACTTGCTCGTTCGAACAAGCTCTGAAAATAATCTTTGCCCAGTTCCCGTACTGTATTTTTAAATGCCGGCAGCCATTCGTTCATCGTTACTCTTCCCTGTAGTTGGGCCGCGAAAAGGTGGCTGGCCAATAATTGCAATTCATAGGGATGTCCCTGGGTATAACGGTATATTTCTTTGATGATGGCCTGATCAAAGGATACACCGGTATCCTGCAGAGTGCTGGTGATCACTGCCTGTGCCTCATCCGGAGTTAAATTGCCGATCATTTCCCGGCGGCGGAAGAAACGCCCAACCGGGTCATGTTTATTGATAAAATTCTCCCAGCCGTCGTTTGTAGAGGCTAGCACAAATAAATACCTGGTCTGCGTAATTACTTCTTCTTTGCTCAGGACTGCGCGCAACAGGTCAATGACTACAGAAACACTGGCCAGGTTTTGTACGTCATCCAGCAATACGACTGCGAGCCTGTTATTTAGCTGCGGCCATAATTCCAGTAAAAACTGGGTAAACAATACCTGGGGCTGCAATTTTTGTTTAGCGGTTTTTGTTTCTTTAACCGTTTTAGGAAAGCCGTTCATTATTTCCTGCATAATAAGATTAACTGCCGCGGTAGAAGAAGCGCGTTCTTTTACCTGGCTGATCGGGCAAAAGCTGGCTAAATAACCCTGTTCCTGGGTAATTTTTTTAAATTGTTTAAGCAGGCTGGTTTTGCCGCTGCCCCACTGGCCGATAATGACCATGTGATTGGACCGGCTGGTTGCCGCTTCTTCCATGGTTTTCAGGAAATGCTGGGACTGGTCTTCGCGACCCCCGAAAAATTTTGGTTCCCAGCCAGATTGCGGCGTAAAAGGATTAGGCTTGATCATTTAGCCTCCTAGTTAAGTAAGAGAAATTACAGTTGCCAGTAAAGGATATCAGGTAATCAGGAGACCAGGAAGTGGATATCAGGACATCAGGATAGCAGGAAATTCCTGATTCCCTGTTAACCTGATAACCACCACCTGATACCCTGATAAACTGATAACCGTTTTAGACCTAACTGTTCCACTGACTAACTGTTTTTAGCACAGATAAGGATACAAATCAATGAATTTAGATTACAACATTGTTATTGGCGGAAAAGCTGGCCAGGGACTGCAGACCATCAGTGATGCCCTGAGCAAGCTCTTTTTGCGCGGTGGATATGAAGTGTTCACCAGCCAGGACTATATGTCGCGTGTTCGCGGCGGGCATAACTTTTTCATGATCCGGATCAGCGATCGTCCTCTGTGCGCGCAGAAACCCAAGATCGATCTCTTGATCGCCCTGGACCAGGAAACGATCGATATCCATTGGCTGGAACTGGAGCCAGAGGCATTTATCTTTTATGATGGGGAAAGTATTCATCTCTCCAGGGAAGATAAAAGACTGGTGAGTATCTCCTGGGACAAGATCGCTACCACTATTGGGGGCAATACCATTTTTGCGAATACGGTAGCTGTCGGAGCCTGTTGTGGTTTGCTGAATTTTGACTTAGGACTGCTGGCCGGGTTATTGCAGGAAGCATTTGCCAAGAAAGACCCTAAAATAATTGAGACGAACTTACAATGCGCCAAGGCTGGTTATGAAGTGACTAAAAACTTAAAAAGCAAAGTTACTATTCAAGCCGGAACAACATCTGGCAAGATGTATATTAACGGGAGCGAGGCTATCGGCTTAGGAGCCATTGCCAGCGGGATGAAATTCTATAGCGGTTATCCCATGACCCCATCGACCGGGATACTTAATTATCTTGCCGGTAAGTCGGATGAGTTTGGTCTTGTAGTTGAACAGGCAGAAGATGAGATAGCGGCCATTAATCTGGTGGCCGGGGCGGCGTATGCCGGGGTCCGGGCCATGACCGCAACCAGTGGCGGAGGTTTCTGCCTGATGACCGAAGGCGTCAGTTTGATCGGCTGTATCGAGGTCCCGGTAGTGTTGGTTCTGGCCCAAAGGCCTGGCCCCAGCACCGGATTGCCGACGCGTACCGAGCAGGGAGATCTGGAATTCGCTCTTTTTGCCGGGCAAGGAGAATTTCCCCGATTTATTTTCGCCCCGCGGACCCCGGAAGACGCGTTTTATCTGACCCAGAAAGCTTTTAACCTGGCGGATAAATATCAAGTGCTTTCCATAATTATGAGTGACCAGCACTTGGCGGATTCAGGCTGGACCTTGGCGAAATTTGACCCGGAAAAAATAAAGATCGAACGATATTTGCTGGCTGCGCAAACCTTAGCAGGTATGCAAGAATACCGGCGGTATGATCTCAGCGAGACTGGAATATCGCCGCGGACCATTCCCGGCGCCAGCCGTCATCTGGTCATTGCTGATAGTGATGAACATGACAGCAGGGGACACATCACTGAAGATCTGTCCTGGCGTGAAGAGATCGTTAAGAAACGGCTGGCTAAATATAAATATATGCGCGAAGAAATATCCCTGCCAATAAAATATGGTGATAGCGCCTCTAAAACCGTTCTTATTGGCTGGGGCTCTACATATGGGGCGATGAAAGAGGCCGTGGATATGCTCAATGCCAAGAACAAAAAAGTGGTTATGCTGCATTTTAATGAACTTTGGCCATTACCGGTAGAATATCTGGGTCGCGAACTGTCACAGTACGATAATATCGTGGCAGTGGAGAATAATGCCACGGCCCAATTCATGCGGATTATCACTGGCCAGACCGGTATTTTGCCGACGCATAAAATACTGCGCTTTAATGGACAGCCTTTTTACCCGCAATTGATCGTGGATCGACTTGAAAAGGAGGTTCATGTGTATGGTGACCGTTAAAGATTTTATTGGTGAAGAATCTGCCTGGTGTCCGGGATGCGGCAATTTCGGCATACTGATAGCCCTGCAAAAAGCAGTGGTGGAATTGAACCTGGAACCGCAACAGATATTATTTGTGTCGGGCATCGGCCAGGCCAGCAAACTGCCGCACTATATCCGGGGCCACATATTTAATGGCCTGCATGGACGGGCTATCCCCCCGGCTATTGCCGCTAAACTGGTTAACCATGAAATAAAAGTAATTATTACCGATGGCGATGGCGGTACCTATGGAGAAGGCGGAAATCATTTTATTCATGCTATCCGGCGGAATCCGGATATTACACTGATCGTGCATAATAACCAGATCTATGGCTTGACCAAAGGGCAGGCTTCTCCGACCACGGACCAGGGAGTGGTTACCAAGATCCAGGCACATGGCGTGCCAGTGCCGGCCTTCAATCCGCTGGCCGTAGCTATTGCCCTGAATGCCAGTTTTGTTGCCCGGGGCTTTGTCGGGGAGCCAGAGCAGTTAAAGAATTTGATCAAACAAGGGATACAGCATCAAGGATTAAGCCTGATCGATGTGCTGCAGCCTTGCGTGAGTTTCAATAAGATAAATACCTACCAATGGTATCGCCAGCGGGCTTATAAACTGCCGGATGATTATAATCCTAAAGATAAGGCCAAGGCCATGGAAAAAGCCAATGAATGGGGTGATCATATCCCGCTCGGATTGCTCTATCTTAATCTGCGGCCAGTGTATGAAGAGCAAATACCTGTTCTGAAGAACGGCCCCTTAGTGAAACAACCCGTGGATGTTTCTAAGATAGCTCAGGTTTTAGAAGAGTTTTGTTGATAGTAAAACCGGAGATCAGAATATCAGGTAATCAGGTAGTGGTTATCAGGATAACAGGATATCAGGCAATACCTGATCTTCTGGTAACCTGATACTCTTCTTCCTGATATCCTGATTTACTGATACCCTGTTCCCCTGGAGGAAAAAGCATGGAACCAATACCTGTATTCCCCAATTTCCGGGAAATTAAATTAGATGATAAACGTTTGTTTGATGATTATTTCCGTCAAATACAGCCGCGTATCTCTGAATATACCTTTGCCAATATTTTTACCTGGCGGCATATTTTTGATATTAAAATCGCCCTGCTGTATGAAAACATTGTCATCCAGCTGGTAGATACACACGGTCACAAGATATTTACGCCATTCATCGGCGGTATTCGTCTTAAGGAATCATTGGATGCCTGCCTGAATTATGCGCGCAGCCAATGGAAAGAAGTGCGTTTCGGGCTCTTCCCTGAGGACCAGCTGCAACTATTCAAGCTTTATTATCCGACTGCGCCTATTGCCATTGATCGCGATGCCAGCGATTATATCTACAATGCCAGCGACCTGATCACGCTGAAAGGTAAAAAATACGACGGCAAAAGAAATCATATCAGCCGGTTTAAAAAGAAATATGAATATACCTACCAGCCTCTTGATTCCAAACATATCAACGGCTGCAAGGATCTGCTGGAGAAATGGTACCATCAGCATTGCGACTACTGGGAATGCTCGCTGTCCCTGCGCAGCGAAATAGAAGCCTGCAAAGAGGCCTTGGATAATTTTAAAAAATTAGGCCTTTGCGGCGGGATAATTGATATAGACAAACAGATCGTGGCTTTCAGTATCGGGGAACCGCTGAATAAAAATACTTTTGTAGTGCACTTCGAAAAAGCAGATGCTGATTATAAGGAATTACCAGCGGTTATCAACCAGGAATTCGCGGCCCATGAAGCTAAAGATTATAAATATATTAACCGTGAAGAAGACTTGGGAGAGCTTGGTTTAAGGGCCAGTAAGATGTCTTATAGCCCGGTGTTCCTGATTGATAAATATTATATAACGTTTTAAAAGCAGGTGTAAAGGTGTAGAGGTGTAGAGAGGCAGAGGGAAAATGGTAGTTGTAGCGAATAATTTAGTAAAAAAATATAAGGATATGGTTGCGGTCAACGGTATTGACTTTGAAGTGCAGGAAAAAGAATGTTTTGGTTTTATCGGTCCTAACGGAGCCGGCAAGACCACCACGATGAAAATGATCTATTGTTTTGTGCCGCGCACCAGCGGCGAGTTGCAGGTGTTAGGCAAGGATCCCGGTGTCCAGCCGGAACTGGCCAAGGCGACCCTGGGAGTGGTCCCCCAGGATAACAATCTGGATGAGGACCTGAATGTTTTTACCAACTTGACCATGTATGCTAATTATTTTGATATACCTAAAGCCATTGCCAGTAAGCGCGCCAAGGAACTGCTGGCGTTCGTCCAGTTGACGGGAAAAGAGAAAGTGAAAATTAATGAGCTTTCTTCCGGCATGAAGCGCCGCCTCATGATCGCCCGCGGCCTGATCAATGATCCTAAATTGCTCATTCTTGATGAGCCAACCGTAGGACTTGACCCGCAGGCCCGGCATTTGATCTGGGACCGGCTGCACGAATTAAAGAACCAGAATGTCAGCATGATCATTACTACTCATTATATGGATGAAGCTATGGAATTATGCGACCGCATAGCGGTGATGGATAAAGGCAGGATCATGGTGGTAGGCAAACCCAAAGATCTTATCCGGGAGCATATTGGAGAGGAAGTAGTGGAAGTCAGGCTGCTAGATTCGACAGTGGATAAACTCAAGCAGGATTCTTCCGGATTCCAGGTAACTCTGGAAGAGACCAGCCAAAAATGCTACCTTTACTGCCAGGACTGCCGGCTGCTGCTTAATCATCTCGCAGATCAAGGATACAAACATATATTACGTCGCCCCGCGACACTGGAAGATGTGTTTTTGAAACTTACGGGAAGGGATCTTGTTGATACATTCGACGGTGTCGAAATACGCTCTTCGAAGCAAGAAAAGAGACGCCGCTCAGTATTGAAAAGTATCCATGATTTTATCCTGAGCGCACTCCGGCCTGCCATTAACAGGTTCAGAATGGTGAGTAAAGCCGAACCATTAAGCCGGGAAGTCAAAGGATTGATTAAGGTATCGTATCGCTGGACCAAGGTCTGGTACCGGAACTATATTTCATTCCTGAAGTTTTTTTACGTGAACCTGGTGGGGAACCTGGGCGACCCGATCTTATATCTGCTGGCCATGGGTTTTGGCCTGGGTGCGTTTTTAGGGCAAATTGCGGGGGTCTCTTATGTCCAGTTCCTGGCCCCCGGTATCATTGTCTCATCGGCGATGTTTGCCGCAGTCTATGAGTGTACCTTTGAAAGTTTTTTAAAAATGATACACTTGAAAACATATGATGCTATAATTGTCACTCCGGTAAATATTGAAGATGTAGTTGCCGGTGACATTGTCTGGGGTGCTACTAAGGCTATGCTCAGCGGTATCATGATGTTTGTGGTGATCGCTGCATTCGGCTTGATCCATTCCTGGTGGTCATTTTTAATCCCGCTCTTGATTTTCCTGGTTGGTTTTCATTTTGCCAGTTTCGCCATGCTGATTACCGCCTGGGCTCCGAATTTTGATTATTTCAGTTATTTTCTGGAGCTGGTCATCACGCCGCTGTTCTTTTTTTCCGGTATTTTCTTCCCGTTGAACCAGTCCCCGGGCTGGTTGCAGGCCCTTTCCGGGACCTTTCCCCTGACTCACGCGGTAGAGTTGTCCCGCGCCCTGGTCATGGGCACAGTGCCGCAACGGCCAATAACTAATATGCTATTTCTTATCATCCCCAGCGTTGGACTCTTTTACTGGAGCGTCTGGCGGATGAAGAAACGAATGATAAAGTAATACTCGGTAAACGATGTACGGTTACGAAACCCGAATGGAAGATCGGTGTACGGTAGACGGATACGAAGCCCGATAAGATCTATGGTTTGTTCGGGCGTCGAAACCGTAACCGACAACCGAAGTTTGTAATCGGGCCTCGACACCGTAATCCGAATGACGAGACTAATATTTCAGGAGGACTAATGTTCAGAGATAAAATTAAAGTATTAGATTGCACCATCAGGGATGGGGGCTTGATCAATAATCATGATTTTGACCATCGCTTTGTGCGCGAAGTGTACAAGGCATTATCTGAAGCCAAAGTTGATTATATGGAGATAGGGTATAAGAATTCCAAACGGCTTTTTAATTCAAAAGATTACGGCCTGTGGAAATTCTGCGAAGATGATGATATCAGGAAAGTCATTGACGGGATCGAATCAGAGACCAAGATCTCGGTGATGGTGGATGTGGATCGGGTGGATATTGATGATGTTAAACCGCGCAAGGATAGCCCAGTCGCGATGATCAGGGTAGCGTCTTATGTCAAAGACATTGATAAAGCTATTTTCCTGGTAAATCATTTCGCGGATAAAGGCTATGAGACCACCGTGAATATTATGGCTATTTCCCGGGCCCTGGATAATGAGCTGACCGAGGCGCTCCAACAGCTGGAAAAGGAAAGTAAAGCGCGGGTGGTATATATTGTTGACAGTTTTGGCTCTTTGTACCAGGAAACGACTGAGCTCCTGATCAAAAAAGCCAAGAGCATCCTGAAAACCAAAGAAGTAGGAATACACGCACATAACAATCAGCAATTAGCTTTTAGCAACACTATCGAAGCTATTATCCATGATGCTAATTATGTAGACGCGACTATTTATGGCCTGGGCCGGGCGGCTGGCAATTGTCCGCTTGAGCTGATTATGGGCTTCCTGAAGAATCCCAAGTTTGACATCCGGCCTATCCTGGATGTGATCTCCAAGGAATTTATACCTTTACGTGAAAAAATAGAATGGGGCTATATAATTCCCTACATGATCACCGGGATCCTGGATGAACATCCGCGGGCAGCCATGGCTTTGCGTGATGGCGATAAAAAGGAAAACTACCGGGAATTTTACGAAAGCCTGGTTGGTACAGACGAGGAATAGAACAATAGGAGCATAAATGGACCTGGCTAAATTTAAACAACAGCCGATCATGGGCATTATGCGTGACGTAAGCATGGAGATTATCGATCCTTTACTGGAAACCGTGATCGATAGTGGCTTAAAAACTATTGAAATCGCCATGAATACCAAAAATGCCGAGCATTTGATCCGCCAGGCTGTAAAAAAATCAGCGGGCCGTCTGACTATCGGCGCCGGTACGGTACTTGACCTGGAGACCCTGCAAACCGCTCTACAGGCTGGCGCTACTTTCATTGTCATGCCGACTTTTATACCTGAAATAGTACAATATTGTGTCACTAATAAAATACCGGTATTCCCCGGGGCTTTAACCCCGCAGGAAATATTCAGTGCCTGGCGATCAGGCGCTACCATGGTCAAAGTTTTTCCCGCCAAAACCTTCGGGCCGGAATATTTCAAAGAACTAAAGGGGCCTTTTAAAGATATTGAATTACTGGCGTGCAGCGGTGTTTCCCCTGCCAACCTGAAGATCTATTTAGCTAATGGCGCCAGCGCCGTGGCCTTTGGATCCAGTGTTTTTCGGCCTGATTGGCTGGATAACCGGGAATTTCCCAGCATCAACCGGCGGATCAGCCAATATCTTGCCGCTCTCATTAATAGTTAGGAATTTGAAATTCCTCTTCTTTAAAATCTGTGCCTGTACTCCCTGTCAGTTTTGCACTGCAAAACTAGGGGGTATAATCTTTGTAATAATCAGTTAGCGGAACGAAGTAGAGCCTAACTTATGTTTTTACCCACCAACAAAACAGAAATGCAAGCGCTCGGCTGGGACAAGCTGGATATTATCCTCGTCTCCGGCGATACCTATATTGACAGCCCGTATATTGGCATAGCCGTGATCGGTAACCTGCTAGCCAGTGATGGTTACCGGGTTGGCGTGATTGCCCAGCCGGATATTACCGGCAGTACAGATATAATGCGGCTCGGTGAGCCAGGCCTTTTTTGGGGTATTACTGCCGGTTCGATCGATTCCATGGTCGCTAATTTCACAGCTTCGGGTAAAAGGCGCCGGCAGGATGACCTGACTCCTGGTGGTGATAATAACAAAAGGCCCGACCGCGCTACGATAGTATATGCCAACCTGATCAGGAGATATTTTAAAAATACCAAACCCCTGGTTCTGGGTGGCATTGAAGCGTCTTTGCGCCGTGTGGCCCATTATGATCATTGGGATGCCAAGATACGCAAGTCTGTTCTTTTTGATGCTAAGGCTGATATTTTAGTTTATGGCATGGCTGAGAAAAGCCTGCTGGAACTTGCAGGCAAGATCAAGAATAATGAAGATATCAACGAGATAAGAGGCCTTTGTTATATTTCCAAGTCTCCCAAAACCGGCTATCTGCTTTTGCCGTCCTATGACGCAGTATCTGCCGATAAACAAAAATTCATTGAAATGTTTCACTTGTTCTGCCAGAACAATGATCCCTTGACCGCCCAGGGGTTGTGCCAACTGCAGGATACCAGGTACTTGGTTCACAATCCGCCCAGTCAAAGTATGAATCAGCAGGAGCTGGATCATGTTTTTGATCTTGATTACCAGCGGGATGTTCACCCTTATTACAAAAAGCAGGGCCTGGTTAAAGCTTTGGAAACGATCAAATTTTCACTTACTACCCACCGGGGATGTTACGGTGAATGTAATTTCTGCTCGATCACCGTGCACCAGGGCCGGACGGTTATTTCCCGCAGTGAGGGATCGATCATTAAAGAGGCCACGACCATCGCGAAATTGCCTGATTTCAAGGGCTATATTATGGATGTCGGCGGCCCGACTGCCAATATGTATGCTATAGAATGTGCAAGAAAACTTAAATCCGGCAGTTGCACTAACAAAAGATGCCTGTTCCCTAAAAAATGCCGGCAGTTGCCCCTGGATCATCGGCCCCAGATTAATCTTTTACAAAAGATCAGCCAGTTACCTGGCGTAAAAAAAGTATTTGTGGCCTCTGGCCTCCGGTATGATATGGTGTTGGATGATCACAAGTCAGGGCTTGATTATCTCCGGGAAATAGTAAAACATCATGTTTCCGGGCAATTGAAAATCGCTCCGGAGCATTCTGAAAGCAGGGTATTAGCAGCCATGGGTAAGCCGGGACCCGGGTACCTGGTAAAATTCCGGGCAGAATTTAAACGGTTGAATAAAGAATCAGGACAGAGACAGTTCTTAACCTATTATTTGATCGCGGCCCATCCTGGTTGTGAATTGGCAGATATGCGCGCGCTAAAAAAGTTTGCGAGCCGGGAACTTAAAATGTTACCGGAACAGGTGCAGATATTCACCCCGTTGCCTTCTACCTATTCAGCTTTAATGTATTATACCGGGAAAGATCCCTTTACGGGTCGGAATATTTTTGTTGAACAAGAACCAGGGAAAAAAGAACAACAGAAGAGAGCCTTGCTACACCATTGAATAAATAGCTTTACAGATCAATAATTCGTGCTATATTTAATACATAATATATGAGCGACACAGAAAGGATCCTGGTATGGTTCTGAGCTTCACGAAATCCAATAAGTTTCGCATTAATTTTTTTATCATTAGTTTCCTGTTGCTGATATTATTCCGGCAAATGGCCCATGAATTTGCTATTTCCATCGGCTATATGTATGTATTGCTGATTACGCTGGCTGCTTCCTGGTACGGTTTAAAAGGAGGATTTACCGCAGCAGTCATTTCCTGCCTCATTTTCACCATAGAAGTACTGGTCTATAAAGGCTGGCCTGGCCGGCAGTTTGTGTATCACGGGATATTGCTAAGATTCCTGGCTTACCTGGTGAACGGGATCGTGATCGGTTATATTGTAGATATGTGTGAGACCATGTCCGATGAGAAGAGCACAATTAAGGATCAATTAAAGAAAATACATCATCATGTCCGGGAAAACCTGCTGGAACTTTTCCCCTCTAACCCGATCCGGCAGGGCGTGATCATTATGGGATTTATCTTATTGATCATCTTGCGGCAGGTGGTCCATTCATTCGGCGTTTCCCTGGGTTACTTGTATATTCTGTTGATCTCTATTGCCGGCCTATGGTTTGGCGTAAAGGGCGGGATTATTACGGCCCTGGTTTCTACCTGTATTTTCCTGGTAGAGCTCACTATTTTTTCTGGTTGGCCGGCCAGGGACCTGGTATTTAAAGGCATGTTCCTGAGGTTTTTCGCGTTTTTTACCGAAGGCGTACTGATGGGGTATTTGTATGAAATAGAGAATAAGTTAATCGTTGAGACCAAGGTGAAAAAAGAACTGGAAGAATTAGCCTATCATGATGAGCTTACGAAATGTATTAATTACCGCTGGATCATGCAATTGCTGGAAAAAGAACTGGCTTTGGCCAAGCGTTATGTCCGGGAAATGACCGTGGTCATGATCGATATAGACCATTTTAAGAAAATAAACGATGAATATAATCACCAGGTAGGCAATGAAGTCCTGAAAGTTTTGGCCAAAGATATTACCGAGAACCTGCGGGAAGTTGACTCTGTTGGCCGCTTTGGAGGCGATGAATTCCTGTTGATCCTGCCGGAAGCCTCTGCCGAGCAGATCCTTGCGGTCATGAACCGTATTAAATTTGTAGCTGAGAATACTAAAATCGAGACTGTATACCTGGAAGGGAAACAGCCGCCGCTGCTGACCTTCAGCGCCGGGGTTGCTTCCTTCCCCACGAATGGCCGGACCACTACGGAATTATTAGAAGCGGTTGATAAAGCCCTCTACCTGGCTAAGAACAGCGGCCGCAACAAGATCAAGATTGAAAAGAGAAGATGGCTGCGCATTAAACCCAAACAGAAGATCACTGTCCAGATCAGTGAAGGGGCCAAGAAATTCTTTAAGGAGCCCCTGGATATCCTGGATGTTTCCCAGCGGGGCATGCTGCTCTACGCCGAGGAAAAGATCCCACTGCAAGAAGACTTGCAATGCCGCATTACCTTAGGTAATGGCCGGCCGGTAGATTATAAATGCCGGGTGGTGCATGAAGATAAACTGGCCAATCATCTCTACCGGATTGGTTTGTTTATGAGCGAATCCTTCCTGCCGGTAACCGAATAAAGCAGTATAATGGCGCAATAAATTAAGCATATTCTTATAGTCCGGGACATGGCTCGCCTGCGCAGGGGGCTTTTTTTATTTCCTGAAAACTATTGATTTTAAGGGAAAACAGGGATAGAATTAAGACAGCGGAATGAGCCTTACGTGTAATAATTATTGACAAATAATCTAAATAGGACTATAATAGTCTTGTTAATACATTGATCTAAAAACCATAAGGAGGTTTGTCATGAGCAAGTCATTGAAGGGAACCAAAACCGAGAAGAATCTCCTGGCGTCATT
This sequence comes from Elusimicrobia bacterium UBA6262, assembly GCA_002441095.1. Taxonomy (GTDB): domain Bacteria; phylum CAYTYR01; class UBA6262; order UBA6262; family UBA6262; genus UBA6262. The sequence goes on along the minus strand of DJVG01000032.1, from coordinate 43,863 downwards.
TGCCGGGGAATCGCAGGCCAGGAACAGGTATACTTATTTTACCGGGGTAGCCAAAAAAGAAGGTTATGAACAAATAGCCGCTATCTTCCAGGATACAGCGGATAATGAAAAAGAGCATGCCAAAGTTTTCTTTAAATTCCTGGAAGGCGGGGAAACGGAGATCACGGCTACCTATCCAGCCGGCAAGATCGGTACGACCCTGGAAAACCTGAAGGCCGCAGCGGCAGGAGAGAATATGGAGTGGGGGACCCTTTACCCTAATGCCGCTAAGATAGCCGTAGAGGAAGGGTTCAAGGAAGTTGCCGCAGCTTTCAATAATATTGCCAAAGTGGAAAAAGGGCATGAACAGCGGTATCTGGACCTGGCGAAAAATATCGAGAATAAGCAGGTTTTTAAAAAGGACCAGCCGGTTCGCTGGCGCTGCCGCAATTGCGGCTATATCCATGAAGGGCCTGTTGCACCGGAGATGTGCCCGGCTTGCAAGCATCCGCAGGCGTATTATGAAGTATTGGCAGAGAACTATTAAAACAGTTGATAGTTCCCTCCCAGCAAACGTTGGCGGGCAGGCATTGTTGATAGTTGGAAGAAAAGGCAAAACATTATGAAACAAATATTTTTACTTTGCATAATAAGTTTGGGCTTGTTTGGCATGGCGGAGGGGCAAATGGCCACTGAAAAAGCAACATTTGCGGCTGGCTGTTTCTGGGGTGTGGAAGAAGCTTTCCTGAATGTCCAGGGCGTGCTGGCCACTACCGCTGGCTATACCGGCGGTCATTTCCAGAAACCTACGTATGAAAACGTGTGTACAGGTAAAACCGGCCATGCTGAAGCGGTGCTGGTAGAGTATGACACGGCACTGGTTAGTTATGAGAAACTACTGGAAATATTCTGGAAAATACACGATCCGACTCAGGTCAACAGGCAAGGCCCGGACAAAGGCAGCCAGTACCGGTCGGCAATTTTCTTTCACTCGCCTAAACAGCAAACAGCAGCTGTCAAGTCCAAGGAAAACCTGCAGGGCTCCGGCCGGTATCAAGGCCCAATTGTTACTGAAATAGTGCCGGCAGCAGAGTTTTGGCCGGCTGAGGAGTACCATCAGGAATATCTGCGGAAAAAAGGCGGAGCCAGTTGCCATTATTAAAAGAATATTCTTTGACGGGACTAAAGAAAGATTTTAGGCGGTTGGGGTTACCGGAATACCGCGCCAACCAGGTCTTTCACTGGCTTTATAAAAAAGGGGTGCGGGACTTTGCTGAAATGAATAACCTGCCCCAACAAGTATTACAGGTTTTAGCCGGGAATTATGAGCTTAATGCTTTTGCCGGTGCCCAGGAATATATTTCCCAGGATAGGTCTCGCAAGTACTTGTTAACCTTGACTGACCGCAACCAGGTAGAAGCTGTTTTTATTCCTGCCGGCGAGCGTAGAACGCTCTGTGTCTCCACCCAGGTAGGGTGTAAATTCTCCTGCGGCATGTGCGCCAGCGGTCTGAAAAGCTTTGTACGTCATCTTACGGCAGGAGAGATAGTAGACCAACTACTGTATGTTCAGCGTCAGGCAAAAACCAAGATCACTAATATTGTCTTTATGGGTATGGGCGAACCATTGGATAATTATGACCATGTCAGCCAATCTATCCAGCTCATCAATAGCCAGGAAGGGCTGGGCCTTGCGGCGCGCCGGATCACTCTTTCCACGGCCGGCTATCTGCCCGGTATAGCCAAGCTTGCAGCTTTTGACTGTCAGGTAAACCTCTCTCTTTCCCTGCATGCCACCACCGATGAACAACGCACCAAGCTCATGCCCATTAATAAAAAATACCCGTTAAGAGAAGTGCTTAAATCGTGTATGGATTATTTTCAAAAAACCGGACGTATTGTGACTTTGGAATATGTTCTCTTAAAAAAGTTCAATGACACTCTGGAAGATGCCCAGCGGTTGGCCACTATCGCGCGGGATTTAAAAGGGAAAGTTAATTTACTGTTCTTTAATCCTTTCCCCGAATTGAAGTACAAGCCAGTCAGCCAAAAAAGTATGGAACAATTTGAATCCTGGCTAAAAAGCAGAAAGGTCCCAGTGACTATCAGGAAATCGCGGGGCGCTGATATTTTTGCCGCTTGCGGACAATTGGCGGCGCAAAAGACAGGTGTAAAGCTATAAAGGTGTAGAGGTGTAAAGTAAAAGCTGCTAAATACTAGAAGCTGGATGCTAAATGCGAGACAACAAAAGTTTACGATATAAAATTGTGGTGTTTGATATGGATGGGACCTTGACCCGGCATATAAGTTCCTGGCAGCTCATCCATGAAAAGCTGGGGATGTGGGATGAAGATGCCTGCCATTACCAGGAACAATTCCTCAAGGGAAAGATCAGTTATCGCCGGTTTTGTGAGCTGGATGCCCAGCGCTGGAAAAACCTGCCGGCTGCTAATATTACCAGGCATTTACATGCTATTCCCTATAGCCGGAATGTAAAAAACACGCTTAAAAAACTAAAAGAGCTGGGATTCAAGCTGGCAATTCTTTCTACCGGCCTGGACCTGTTGGCCCTAAAGGTTAAAAAAGATCTGCAGATCGATCATTGTATCTGCAATAAGCTGTATGTGCGGCATGGACGGCTGACCGGACAGGTAAAAATAAATGTTGCTCATGGGGAAAAAGGAAAAGCCTTCAAGAGATTATTAAGAAAAGCAGGCATCAAACCGGAACAGGCTATATTTGTCGGGGATTCAGCCACAGATGTGCCTGCTGCCAGGATTGCCGGTTATGCTATCGCTTTCAATACGTCCTATAGCGGACTGGCAGAGTTAGCGGATTATAACTGCCGCACTAAAGATTTCAAGGAAGTGTTGGCTGCTATTAATAAGGCCTGAAGCCAAGCTTACCGGCTTAATGAAAGAGGTAATAAATTTAAGAGTGGACTTTCAGCCATTTTGGAGTTAAAATAGCATTAGCTATATTGTATATGTGGGGAGAGGGGGTGACAATCATGAAAAAGTTCATTAGTTTAGTACTGGTTGTTTGCTTATTTTCTTTTGTCCTGTCCGGGTGTTATGGCTCGTTCCAGCTCACCAGAAAGCTGTGGAAATGGAATGGGGAAGTGGGAGATAAGTGGGTTAATGAAGTAGTATTCCTGGTGATGAATATTGTCCCGGTATACGGAGTTTGCACATTTGTTGATGCTATTGTGATCAATTCCATCGAATTCTGGACCGGTAAAAACCCGGTAACTGCGGCCAATGGCAAGACTATTAAAGTAGTCTCAGTGGAAGATAAGCAGGCAGTTCTGGCCTTTTACGGCAACAACAGAATGAAAATGGATTTGTTTGATAAAACCCAGCCATTAAAGACAGTGCTCTTCGAAAAAAGCGCTGACGGCAGTGCTATCTGCAGAGATAGGAGCGGCCAATTATTAATGACCGCTAAGACTATGACCAATGGTCAGGTAATCGTTATGGACAGCAGTAATAAGGAGATCGCCAGGTACTAATTGGCTATCCGCTAAAACAAGCAGGGGCTGCCCAAAGCAGCCCCTCTTTTATTTAAGGAAGTATTAGGGCATTAAATACAATTGCCAGTAAACCCTAAAAGCGGTATAATATATTGACAAAAACTATGAGGAAAACATTTTGAAGATTCATAAAGCTTATATTATTTTGATATTTTTATTCGGGCTTGTGTTTTTAGGAGCCAGTTATAAAGAGCCAAAACCTATGATCGTCAAGGTTAGTGCTGCAGATGTCCGGGTGTGGCCGATCGAACATAGTGGTAAATATGAACAGGACCCTTGGCAAAATACCCAGGTGGAAAAAGGGGAAGTAGTTTTAGTCTGGGATGTGGATGGGGAATGGGCCAGGGTGCAGTGTCCAGACCAATTAGTCTATAATTATCGAAGTAAGCGCTGGGAAGGATGCCCGGGGTGGGTCAGGGCGGACCAGCTGACTGAAGATCTCAGTAAAATGCAAAAAATAGTTAAATATAACCTGCCTGAAAATCAACTGCGCAAAATCGTACTGGTAAAGGCCGCCCAGCACCTGGATTCCCAGTATTTGTGGGGTGGCTGTTCTCTTTATGATCCGGATTATAAAAAAAACCTGACTGGGGTTGACTGTTCGGGATTAGTTAATTGGGTTTATCGCCGGATAGGCGTTATTACCCCGCGCAATGCCAATGATCAGTTTCGTAAAGCCCAGCCTATCGGCCGGAATCAGTTATTACCAGGAGACCTGGTTTTCCTGGCTAATGCCAGCGCCAGGAATGAAGTTAAGCATGTCTTGATCTATGCCGGCGGCGAAGAGATGATCGAAGCGCCAAAAACAGGGGAACGGGTAAGACGGATCACTTTCCGGGAAAAGTTAGGATTGCCTTTGAGCCAGTTGCGTCAGGGAATGCGGGTCCGGTCCAAAGTAGTTTATTTCGGCACATTTTTTAAGAAAAACAAAAAACAGAGTGGGTAAATTATGGATGAAGGACTTAGCCCAAATGAACACATAAGGGATATACAGGAAATCTCAATTGCCATTGATTCCTGGGATGATATCTTTTCTGATTTTGACCCCAGTCCGTTGGAACAACGGGTCTTGTCTGGGGATTTCCTTTCTGAACTGCGGAAGCGGTATCGTGAAACCCAACGGGGTAATTATATCATTACTATCTATGCCCCGCTATTATTCAAGGATGATAATACGGAACGGATCGTCATTAAACGGTTGAAGCAATATTTTAAATTCAGGTTTTTGTCATTAACCAGGGAATTGAATCATCATCGCGCTAAAGGAGGTTTGTTTATTGTCCTGGGTATAGTGGCGCTCGGAGTCATGTCGATGGTTACTTTTTATAAACTCTTAGGACAGTTGCAAATAGAATTATTGGGTATAGTTTTGATCCCCTTGGGCTGGTTTGGTATCTGGGAAGGATTTTCCAGGATCATCGAACCGGCGCCAAAACTGACCCAAGAACTTGAATTGTACAGTAAGCTGGTCAAAGTTATGATAAAATTTAAATATGCCGGACAAGTAAAATAAAGGGGAAAATTAATGAAAAAACTCATCATCGCTGGAATATTGACCATCGCCGGATTGATTGTTGCCTTGATCTATCTTCATTCCCAATCTTCCGCCCCCATCGTGTCGGGCCCGGCGACAGCAGGCCCCAGCAATCCAAGTGGCGACAGCGACAAGATAAAGCTTATCTCTAATGGGGAAACCGTAGACCTGCAAAAGTACCTGGTTAAGGATTATGTAATAGTTTTTGATTTCTATGCCGATTGGTGCGGCCCGTGCAAAATATTAGGGCCAAAGATCGAAGAACTGGTCAATCAATACGATAATATATTATTACGTAAGATCAATATCGTGAACTGGAGCAGTGATGTAGCCAAACAATATGCTATACAGTTTGTGCCTAATGTGAGAGTGTATGATAAAAAAGGGCAAATGATCGGGGAGCCGACACCTGAGTACGGTAAAATTGTGGACTATGTAAAACAAGCCAGAAAGTAGCCATAAATTGAGGAGAAGGCGATGAAATATTTAAGCGCAAAAGAAGCTTATGATGTAGCTCTAAACCTGGAAGAAGAGGGCGTCAGCTTTTACGAAAGCTGCGCTGATAAATCAAAAAATGCCGAGTCCCGGCATATCTTCCGGCAATTAGCCAGTGACGAACGGGAACATTTCGATACGTTTAAAAAACTGCAAAGCGAATTAGGGGTAAGGGATAACAAACCGCTTGGCCCGAATGATGAAGCACGTCAATATCTGGCGAACCTGGTGCGGCCGGGTATTTTTTATGATCTTAAGAGTATTCCCCGTGAAAGTCTGGCCGCCTTAACTGAATATGAAGCCATCCATATTGGTATCCAGGCAGAGAAGGATTCCATCCTTTTCTATACTGAAGCCTGGCAGAATAGCGCTAACAGCAAAGGTAAAAAAACGTTTAAGAAAATAATACTGGAAGAACGCCGGCATTTGAATTTTCTGGTCGAACGGCTGATGAACCTTGAAAAATTGAAAAAATAAGAAATTAATTCGGTTTTTGACGGAGGCTCCATGAAATTAATAATTATAGGTAATGGCGTATGCGGGATAACAGTGGCCAAGTTCTTCCGGACCCAGAGCGAGGACGCAGAGGTAACTATTTTTACCGAAGAAAACGAGCATTATTATCCCAAACCGATACTGATAGAGTTTTTAGCCGGCCGCATCAAGCACGAAGAAATATATTTTTATAACTGGGCCTGGTATACGGAAAAGAAAATTAAAGTTAAGTTTGGGAAAAAAGTAGTAAAAATAAATGAAAAATCAAAAAACATAGAATTAGAGAACGGTGAACAGTACCCTTATGATTGCCTGGTCCTGGCTAACGGGGCTAAAAGCAGTATCCCCGCAGTAGAAGGGGTTAAGAAAAAAGGCTCTTTTAGCCTGCGCACTATTAATGATGCGCAAAATATACTGGAATATCTCAGCCCTCTGAAGCCGGCTAGTGATACCGACAAAAGAAAAGCGGTGATTATCGGCGGCGGATTTTTAGGCTTGGAGACAGCGTCTGCCATGTTGGGAGCAGGCCTGGAGCCGATAGTCATAGAACACAATGCCAGCCTGCTATCACGGCAGATTGACGCGCAAGGGTCGGAAATCTTAAAAACCAAGCTGGAAAGTATGGGGATTAAATTTAAATTGGAATCTGAGTGTATTTCTATCAATGGGGACGACCAGGTAGAAAGCGTGACCCTGAAAGGCGGGGAAGTGATCCCGGCGCATATTGTCATCACCGCCGCGGGTATCTGCCCTAACATTGAATTAGCCAAGACGGCAGGTTTAAAAGTAAGTAAAGGGGTAGTGGTAAACAAATTTTTGCAAACTGATGATGAACATATTTATGCCTGCGGTGATGTGGCTGAATTCGATAACCAGGTGTATGGAATTATCCCGGTAGCCTTGGCCCAGGCTCAGACCGTCGCTTTTAATGCGCTTAACGGGCCTAAGCTGGTGTATAAGGGATCACTGCCAAGCAGTACCCTGAAGATTGCCGGGATCGATCTTACCTGTTTAGGGGATTCCAATCCTCCGGAAAACGCTTATGATGTTATGCGCCGGTCTGATCCGGAGAAGGGTACATATATCAAGCTTTTGGTGAAGGCTAATAAAGTCGGGGGAGTTATCTTGATTAATGACCGGAAAGATATCCTATCCTGGACCAAGATCATCAATCAGCAAATTGATATTGGCAAGTTCAAAGAGACTATTTTGAACGAAACTTTTGATATGGCCCAACTGTTTAACAAAGCCTAAATACTAAATCCTAATCTCTAAACAATATCAAATTTTCAAAATTCAAATAGCAAAAGTTTAGAAATTCGGATTTTGAATTTGTTTACCTGTCCCCGCGTCTTTGATCCCGACTTATCGGGATCAGCAGGGGAGAAATTAGATATTAGAATTTAGAAATTATAGGTGATTTATGGCCAAAGATCCGGTATGTGGTATGGAGGTAGAAGAGCAGCCGTCTTCTCTGCAGTCAGAATATAAAGGCCGGGAATATTACTTTTGTTCCCCAGGCTGCAAAAAGAGTTTTGAGCAGGATCAGAAACACTATCTATCCGGCTCTCCGGCTGGATCAATGTACGCTGAAGCTAATGGGACTGCCCCATCTCTTTCTGTTAAGCCTGATTCACTGAATAAGATCAATATTGGCATTACCGGGATGACTTGTACTTCCTGTGCGCGAACTATCACTAAGGCTTTATCAGTAGTGCCGGGAGTAGCCCAGGCTAATGTGAATTTTGCCAGCGAGAAAGCCTTGGTCGAATATGATCCTACCAAAACTGATAAGGAAATATTGTACCGGGCAATTGAAGATTCTGGTTATGGGGCAGTCAAGGAAGAGCAACTAGCAAATATAGAAGAGATATATTTCCGGCAGGCCAGGAGACGCTTGGCGTTGGCGTGGGGCTTCACTATTCCGGTGATGCTGCTGATGACCGTAGAAATGGTTTTTAAAGTCAATATACCTAATTTGAACTGGTGGTATCTGGCGCTGGCCTTTCCCCCGGTGTTCATGGCTGGTTGGCGTACTCACCGTGGCGCGTATAACTCTGTAAAATTCCTAAACCTCGGTATGGACAGTCTGATCTCCCTGGGAACGCTGGTATCGTATGGGACCGGCCTGGCCAGCTTATCCTTTCCGATGCATTCTTATGCTCCGGTTGCCGCGATGATCATGTCTTTCCACCTGGTGGGAAAATACCTGGAAACGCTGACTAAAGGCAGAGCTTCACAAGCGATCAAGAAATTACTGAAACTGGAAGCCAAAACTGCGCGTTTACTGGTCCATGGCCAGGAGCAAGAGGTTCCTTTAAGCGAAGTGAAAGTGGGAGATATCATGCTGGTTAAACCAGGTGAGAAAATCCCCACAGATGGCGAGGTTATATCAGGGATTTCCAGTGTGGATGAGTCTATGGCTACCGGTGAATCTATGCCAGTGACCTGCCAGGCCGGGGACAAAGTTATCGGCGCGACCCTTAACCAGGAAGGGGTATTGCAAATCAGGGCCACCAAAATCGGACAGGATACCTTCCTGGCCCAGGTCATTAAACTGGTGGAAGAGTGCCAGGGATCAAAAATACCTATCCAGGAACTGGCTGATAAAATAACCGGGTATTTTGTCCCGGTGATTTTTAGCATAGCCTTAATAACCTTTATTACCTGGCTGTTTATCGCTAATGTATCAGCAGCTGTATACAGCGCGGTAGCAGTACTAGTGATTGCCTGTCCCTGCGCCTTAGGGTTAGCGACGCCAACCGCCTTAATGATGGCCAGCGGTTTAGGAGCCCAGCATGGTATCCTGATCAGGAATGGTGAATCTATCCAGACCATGGGCAAGATCCAAACTATAGTTTTTGATAAAACAGGCACGATTACTAAAGGCCGTCCCGAAGTAACAGATATATTCACCGCCCCTGGGGACCTGCCGAATTTCCTGCTGGGCATTGCGGCCAGCGTGGAGAATAATTCTGAACATCCTTTGGGCTGGGCGATAGTGGCCAAATCCCAGGAACAGAATATTAATTTACTGGCCGTAGACAAGTTTAGCGCGGTTATTGGCCAGGGTGTCAAGGGAGAAATTGAAGGCAAAAAAGTATTCGTCGGCAGCCAAAGATTTTTACAGGAAAATAATTTAGATGCTACAGCGTTACATAACGATATTGATATTTTGGAGCAACAATCCCGGACTATTGTCTTAGCAGCTTTTGACGATAAAGTACTCGGCGGGTTTGGGATCAGTGACCCCCTGAAAGAAAATTCCGCCGCCAGTATAAAAAAGTTAAAATCCTGGGGTATTAAAACCGTGATGCTGACGGGAGACAATATAAAATCCGCCCAGTCTATTGCGAAGCAAGTTGGTATTGATGAAGTAGTGGCGGAGGTATTTCCTGGCCAGAAAGTGCAAAAAATAAAGGAACTGCAGGAAGAGAACAAGCTGGTGGCTATGGTTGGCGATGGCATCAACGATGCTCCGGCCCTAAAACAGGCTAATGTCGGCATAGCCCTGGGAACTGGGACTGACATTGCTATTTCCGCCAGTGATGTGACCCTGGTTAAAGGAAATCTGCAGTCAGTAGTCGCGGCCATGATCTTATCCCGGGAAACGTTTAAAAAGATAAAGCAAAACCTGTTTTGGGCTTTTTTCTATAATATATTGTGTATCCCGCTGGCGATGATGGGCTTACTGCATCCGGTGGTGGCTGAAATAGCCATGTTTGGTTCATCGTTAACGGTAGTGGGCAACTCCCTAAGACTGAAGAAAATAAAGCTGTAAGGCCCCATAAAAGCCAATGAACATAAAAGAAAGAACAGAAAAGGTCATTGCTTTGCTGGCCAGGGAGTATCCGGCGGCAAAGATCGCCCTTAATTTTTCCAACCCCATGGAATTACTGGTAGCGACTATTCTTTCAGCGCAGTCCACGGATGTGACTGTGAATAAAGTTACGCCGTTAATTTTCAATAAATATAAAAATATAAATGGTTATGCCCAGGCTGATTTAAAAGAATTAGAACAGGAAATATATTCTACCGGCTTTTATCATAATAAAGCTAAAAATATTATTGCTGCGGCCCAGCTGTTAGTAAAGAAATACCATGGCAGAATACCCGCGACCATGGAAGAAATACTGGAACTACCGGGAGTGGCGCGTAAAACCGGCAACATTGTCCTGTTCAATGCTTATGGGGTGATTGCCGGCATTCCGGTGGATACGCATGTCCGCCGTCTCTCCCAGCGGCTGGGATTGACCAAGAACAATGATCCGGAAAAGATCGAGCAGGACTTGATGAAACTGGTGCCGCAGCAGCTCTGGGGTAAGTTTTCATATCTGCTGATCGATCATGGCCGGAAGATCTGTGATGCCAAAAAACCAAAATGCCCGGCTTGTGTCCTAAACAAACTTTGCCCCAGCTATAAAAAGTTCTTTCCTATCAGGTAACTGGTTATTTTTATTTCCGCCAAATAGACTGGCGGACTCCCTTTGGTCGCGCTTAGCTAAAGGTCTTAAAACTCAATACTTGCTTCAGCCGCAGGCTGATCCCCTCCACCAAACTCTGGCGGGCAGGCGCCGATCTTTTTGGAGGATTGGCTAAAATCGACAAGCTCGCTCAAAAAACAACCGAGTTCCCTGATTGCTTACAAAAGGTGGATTATTATAATGGGTTTAACAGAATATAAGAAGAAAAGGGATTTTAAGAAGACTGCGGAGCCGGGTGAAGCCGTTCGTAGTTCATCGTTGGTCGTTGGTCGTAAGAACCTGGTATATGTTATCCAGAAGCATAAGGCGAGCCATTTGCATTATGACCTGCGGTTGGAAATGGACGGCGTGCTGAAAAGCTGGGCTGTGCCGAAAGAGCCGTCAGCAGATCCGGCAGTAAAGCGCTTAGCTGTAGCAGTTGAGGACCATCCGCTTGGTTATGAAAAATTTACCGGGACGATCCCAGCCGGCGAATATGGCGCCGGTACCGTAGAGATCTGGGATCAGGGAACATACCAGCTACTGGAGAAAAGTGATAAGGCCTATAGTTTGGAAATTAGCGGGAAGAAATTACAGGGGATATTTTACCTGGTAAAATTAAAACCAGGCGAAGATATAAAAAATTGGCTGTTTTTTAGGAAAAAATGATTACCCAGATTAAAAAAAGCAGATTACCCAGATTAAAAGAAGTCAGGGTAGCAGCGGCCATGAGCGGGGGGGTGGATTCCTCAGTAGCTGCGGCACTATTGCAAAAACAGGGATATAAAGTAATCGGCCTGACGATGCAACTCTGGCCGCGTGAAGCTGCCGCTGGTCCTGAAACAAGTTGCTGTGGTATCGGGGCCATAGAAGATGCGAAACGGGTGGCCGCTAAATTGGGTATTTCCCACTACGTGATCAATTGCCGCGTTTTGTTTGAGCAAAAAGTTATCCAGGACTTTTGCCATAATTATGAATCTGGTCTGACTCCTAATCCTTGTATCAAATGCAATGAATTGGTAAAATTCGATTATTTACTGCACCAGGCACGAAAGCTGGGGGCAACATATCTGGCTACCGGGCATTATGCTAAAATACAAAGGAACAACAATAAAAAGAAATACGCTCTAATAAAAGCAAAAGACCCGAAAAAAGACCAGTCCTATTTCCTTTATACCCTGACGCAGGACCAGCTCAAACATATTTTATTCCCTCTGGGGAATTATACTAAAGCACAGGTCAGATCCATAGCCCAAAAAACCGGATTACCAACTGCCCATCGTCCGGAGAGCCAGGAGATCTGTTTTATTCCTGATAATGATTATCGCCGGTTCCTAAAAGAGAGGATTGGGCGTAAAATTAAGAAAGGGCCCATCACTGATATAAAGGGAAAAAGATTAGGCATACATCAGGGTTTGCCGTACTATACAATTGGCCAACGCAAGGGATTAGGAATAGCTGCAGCCCAGCCATTATATGTGAAAGAGATCAATCGAAAGAAAAATATTTTGGTGGTTGCTCCTGAAGCTGATATTTACCAAGATAAATTAATAGCTAATAAAATAATATTTACTAATGTCAGCAAATTAACCGGTGACGTTAAAGCCAGGGCCAAGATCCGCTCGGCACATAAAGCAGCTGCTTGTACTATTTCACCGCTGGGGCGGGGTAGGGTTAAAGTGAAATTCAGTTACGGGCAATGGGCCATAACCCCTGGACAAGCTATTGTCTTTTATAAAGGTAACAAGATCATTGGAGGAGGAACGATCCTTAAAGCAGTCGCTAGTCGCTAGTAACTGGTTATCAGTAAAAACCTAAAAACTGGCGACCAGAAACTAGCGACTAGAAACTAGCAGGAATATATGCATAATCATCATGAAGAGCAACAAACAAATAAAAAAGGATTGATCATAGCGTTTATTATCACTTTTGTGATCATGATCGCAGAAATTATTGGCGGCTTAGTTTCCAATAGCTTAGCCCTACTTAGTGATGCCGGGCATATGTTCACCGATACGTTCGCTTTAGGCTTGAGTTTGTGGGCGATTAAAATGGCGCAGAAACCGCCTACTCATCACAAAACTTTCGGTTATCATCGGCTGGAGATATTGGCGGCCCTGACCAACGGGATATTATTGATCTTGATCAGTGTCTGGATATTTTATGAGGCCTATCAGCGGTTCTTCAACCCGCCGGAAATCAAAACCGGTTTAATGCTGATAGTGGCTATCATTGGCCTGATCGGCAATTTCATCGGGCTTACTATCCTCCAGAAATCAAGCCAGCATAATTTAAACGTAAGAGGTGCCTTGCTCCATATGCTGGGAGACACGCTGTCCAGCGTAGGGGTGATCATCGGCGGTGTTTTTATTGCTTTCACTGGCTGGAAAATGATCGACCCGATCGTTAGTATTCTGATCAACGGATTTATAATTCATAGCGCTTTTCAGTTGATCTTTGAAAGCGGCGAGGTGCTCCTGGAAGCAGTACCGCGTGGCTTAGCCTTGCAAGAGGTAGTGGCCGAGGTAAAAAAAGTGCCGGGGGTCAGGGATTTGCATGACTTGCATATTTGGACCATTACCAGCGGATTACATGCCTTGAGCGGACATATACTGATTGATGACCAGCAGGTTAGTACTGGTACAACCATACTGCAAGAAGTGGAGGAGGTGCTGGATCATAAGTTCGGCATCACTCATACCACGTTACAGCTGGAATCCGAAGCTTGCGGGGAGGGATTAGTTTGCCGCCAAGAAAGAACAAACAAAAAAGATTAACTGCTATTTTGCAGGAAATGCGCCAGGTGCTGATCGCTTTCAGTGGGGGAGTGGACAGCACCTTTCTTGTTTATCTGGCTAATCAGGTCTTGCCAGGTAAAGTGCTAGCCGTAACCGCAGTTTCTGAGACTTATCCGGTTAAAGAATTAAAAGAAGCGAAAGCTTTAGCCAAAAAAATAGGGGTCAGGCACCTGATCATAAAGACCAGCGAGCTGGAAAATAAGAAATTCAAGGCCAATACGGTTGAGCGTTGTTATTTCTGTAAGAAGGAATTATTTTCCAGGTTGAAAAAACTGGCTCGGGAAAATTACCTTGGTATTGTGGCTGATGCTGCTAATATTGATGACCTGCAGGATTACCGGCCAGGCTCCAGGGCCAGTAAGGAATTGGGGATCAGGCACCCTTTACAAGAAGCCGGTTTGACAAAAAAGGATATCCGGCAAATGTCTCGTATGTTTGGCTTGCCGACCTGGAATAAACCAGCTTTAGCCTGTTTAGCATCACGAATCCCGTATGGCCATGAAATTAAAAGAAAAAACCTGGCCAGGATAGACCGGGCCGAAGAGTTTTTACGGACGCTTAAATTACGGCAGATCAGAGTGCGGGATTACGGGACGATGGCCCGGATTGAAGTGGAGCCCTCAGGGTTATTAAAGATTTTAAAAAACCGTAAGAAAGTAATCCGGTATTTTAAACAATTAGGATATCTTTATATTAGTTTAGACCTGGCAGGATATAGGATGGGAAGTTTGAATGAAGAGTTGCCAGTCACGGCGAAAGGCAGTCGGAACGAAAGGCAGTTGCCAGTAAGTACGAAAAGCAGTAAAAAATAATCTTTTACTGCTTTTTGTTTTGACTGATTCTCGTTCTTACTGCTTCTCGTAATTACTGCTTCTCGTATTTACTTATTTAGCACTTTAAGAAATGCTTCCACAACAGCGGCATCAAATTGGGTGCCGCTGTGTTTTTTTAGTTCAGCCATAGCGATGTCTTTGCTTAGTCCTTTACGATAAGGACGGTCAGTAATCATAGCATCATAAGTATCAGCAACGCATAATATCCTGGCTTCTAGGCTGATGTCCTCACCCTGCAACCCTCCCGGGTACCCGTGTCCATCGATACGCTCATGGTGCTGCTTAATAGCGGCAATTATCCGCGGGGAAAGGCCAATCGGGCTTACTATTTGGGCACTCATAGCCGAATGGCTTTTCATTAAAGCGTATTCTTCATCAGTTAATTTCCCGGGCTTGTTTAACACTGCTTCCGGGATCCCGATCTTTCCGACATCATGCAATAAAGCTGCCTGTTTGATCACTTCTATGAATTCATCATCCAGGTCCATGGCCTGCGCGATAGACAGGGCATACTCTCCCACCCGGTCCACATGCCCGGCTGTATAATGGTCCTTGGCGTTGATCGCCTCTGTCAGGGCGTTGATCGCCCCCAGATAAGCATCCCGCAATTTTTTAAATAACTGGGCATTATTAATGGCTACGGCTGCTTGGGAAGCAAAAATCTCCAAGACGTACTGGTTATCCATATTAAAATAACCTTTTTCTTTTTGATTAATAGCTTCCATCACTCCGATGACCTTGTCTTTTACTTTCAACGGGACACAGAGGATATTTTTCGTCTTGAATTGCGTAGAGTCGTCAAATTTGGCAGTGAAACGGTAGTCTTTGGAAACATCATTGATAATAAGCGGCAGGCCGGTTTGCGCTACATGACCGGCGATTCCCTCGCCTATTTTTACGCGGATCTGCTTGATCTGTTCTCTTTTTTCACCCAAAGCTACGTTAAAATAAAGTTCCTGGGCAGCTTCATCCAGCAACATTAAGGAACTGGCTTCTGAGCGGACCACTTGAGCGGCCAAGGTCATGATCAAATTAAGCAGTTTATCCAGGTCCAGAGTGGAGATAATGATCTTATTCAACTCCAGTAACATGGATAATTCCTGGACGCGTTGTTCTAAAGCATCAAAGTCTTTTTGTCCCATAATAATATTATACAACAAGAGTTGATGAATCCTCAAGAATTTCTTGCAAAATATTTATCTTTGGGATATAGTAGGTCTGATAGCGAACAGATCTATTTTGCGAGGTTTTTGTGGCTAAAAAAATGATCAATGTCTGGCTGATGCAGGAGCATGAACACTTGTTTAAGAACACCGTTATCCCTGAATTCCAGCAGCAGCATCCGGATATTGATATTATTTTGACTACGACCAGCTGGCATTTCCTGTGGGATAAAGTGGTGATGTTTTCCAAGCGGAAACAGGGCCCGGATGTCCTGCAGATCGGCAGCACATGGAACGGAGTGCTGGCCGAAATCGGTGCCTTAAAAGATATTACCGAGAACCTGGCCTCTATTGGCAGTTTAGATATATTCATCAACGAAGCAGCTAAGACCTGTTTTTTCCCTGGTACTCGCCGTGTTGCTTCAGTGCCCTGGTATTTAGATGCCAGGGTTTTATTTTACCGGCAAGAGATATTGGATATTCATGGCTTTACCGCGCATGACCTGGGCACCTTGGAGGGTCTGGAAAAAGTAAGCGCCGCAGTCCATAACTTCAAAGCTGGCGATAAAATAGTGCCTGCCTTTGCCCTGGCCGGCCAGAAGGATGCCCAATTGGTTCATTTGCTGGCTCCCTGGATCTGGAATAATGGGGGAGATTTTATGACGGCGGACGGCAAAAAAGTCAGCTTTGATTCTCCCGCCGCTTTAGCCGGACTGGAAGCTTGTTTCAATTACATTAATACCTATTGTGACAAAGCTGCGATCATGCAGGAGTATGAAACTTTCCTGGAGAGTTTTTTCCGTAAAGGGAATAGCTGCCTGGCTTATACCGGGCCCTGGGTCAACAATACCTATCTTAATCCTAAGCATGAGTTTTATAACCGTTTCAGCCAGCATATCGAAACTACTTTAATGCCAGGAGGACCAGGCGGGCGGTTTACCTTCCTGGGCGGCAGCAACCTGGCTATTTCAGAATTTTCCAAGCATCCGGATGAAGCCTGGGAACTGATTAAATTCCTGACCCAACTGCCGGTACAGGAAAAGTTCTGCGGCGCCAATCATCAATTACCAAGTTTGGCTGCATCTTATAAGACCAAAGGAGTTATCGATAATACACCACAAAAAATATTCAGGGATGCGGTTCAACATGGCCGGACTTTTCCTAATAATGCTAATTGGGCGCAGATCGAAGATATTCTCATTGAATATATTCATCGCCTCCTGGTCAGCATCGCGGAAGGTATTTATACGGCAGAATTAATGCAGGAAAGCATCCAGGAAGCAGCGGCTAAAAGCAACGCACTATTAGTTCAGGAAGAACAATGGCGTAAGGAGAAAAATTGACAAGAGCAGTGATCAATGTCTGGTTAACGCACGAACATGAGCAGTTGGTCCGGCATGTGATTTTGCCGGATTTTAAGAATAAATTCCCAGACATAGATGTAGTATTGACAACAACCGGCTGGCGTTTCCTATGGGAAAAAGTGGCGATGTTCTCAAAAAAGAAACAAGGGCCAGACGTACTGCAATTCGGCAGTACCTGGAACGGCGCCCTGGCTCAATTAGGAGCTTTAAGTGATCTGACCAATCAGGTCAACCAGATGGGCGGCCTGAATAGTTTTGTACCTGCCAGCAGCAGGCTTTGCACTTTTCCCGGCAGTAATAAGATCTCCTCAGTCCCCTGGTATGTGGATGTGCGAGCCTTATATTTCCGCAAAGACGTACTGGATGAGCACTTAATCAATGCTCGCGACCTCGAAACAATGGATGATTTGATCAGGACCTGCGAAAAAGTGCATCATACCAAAATAGACAATAAAGAAGTTGCAGCTTTTGGCGCATTTGGCAATAAAGATTCCCAAATTGTGCATAATATTGCCCCCTGGATTTGGAATTACGGCGGCACTTTCCTGCGCGCAGACGGGAAAGAAGTCGCTTTTTATGAACCAGCGGCTTTAAAAGGCCTGGAAATCTATTTTGACCTGATCAATATCTATAGCAAACTAGACTCGCTGGGCCAGAATTATGATGTCTTTACCGAGGCTTATACTGTTAAAGGGGATTATGCCTTTGCTTATTTAGGGCCCTGGCTGAATAACACGTATCTTAACCCGAAATCCCCGACCTATAATAAAATAAGTGCCAGTATTCATCCCCTAATAATGCCGGCAGGGCCAGCTGGGCGTTTCACTTTTATGGGCGGCAGTAATCTGGCTATCTCTTCCTTTTCTCATCATCCTGAAGAAGCGTGGTCTTTTATTGAGTTTCTCCTGCAACGTAAAGTACAGGAACAATTCTGCGCTGCTAATAACCAGCTGCCCAGCTTATTGGACTGTTATACTCCTGCTTATCTGATGGATACGACTCGCAATAAGGTTTTTAAGGAATCAGTGCGTTATGGCCGCGGTTTTCCCAACAGCCCATATTGGGCGCCGATTGAAGACATTTTAATAGATTATGTCTATGATATGTTTATTACCATCAGGTCACAGAATTATACCAAGCAGGTGTTAACCGAAAAGACCTTTGAGGCAGCAGTGAAATGCAATCTAATCCTTAAAGGGGATCCTTTTATCTTAAGAAGATAAGTGATATTTGACATAATAGCTAAATAAAAAAACAGGTTCTGAGTCTCTTCAGAACCTGTTTTTTTCTATCAACTATCAGCTCCGATTTTAAATCGGAGCGAACTATCAACAATCAACTGCCTTTACTGTATTTCCGCAGTTATGCTGTTATTGGTGACAGTTATCACTTTCATCTTAATCCCTGCGACCTTAGTTTCCAGCTTTTGGGCAATGGCCGGAAGGTTTTTTATCTCAGCTCCTACCTTAATCTCCGCAATCCCCTGGCTCAAACTTTCGGTTTGGGTAGATCTTACCTCGATCATGTCCCGCAGGCCTTTAACCACAGCGTCCAATTGGTTTAAAGAGGCCACATTCTTCACGCTGACAGAAATGAGATTAAATGTTTTCAAACGCTGATCCAATACCCTAACTAAGTCTTCAGCCGCGATTGCCGCCGCCCGTTTCAAAGCTTCCCGGCTTGCTGCTTCGCGGGTAGTACTTACCCCGCCGCTGGAAAATGAGTTGCTGTAGATTAAAGCTGCCTGTTTGATCTGAACCACCTTAAAACTTATGGTTGCCCGGTAAGAGACCAGGCCTCCTAATCCCTGGTCAGTATTGAAAGATGAAAGGGCGTTACCAGTTATAATTACATCGGCTTTGGTCATTTCTCCTACTTTTTTCTGCTGGTCCAGATTGTTGAGAAGATCATCAGCTTTCAGGTTTTTTTCAGCAGCAGCGATTTCATTAATAGCTATGATTTTGTATTGCAAGTTTAAGAGTTTGTCGCTCAGGGCTATTGCACTGATCCCCTCGTTTCCCGGTACCCCGTCAACATGGTCCTTGATCACTATGCCGATACGCAGGTTTGAAGTCGTAGGGGACGGAGTAACCATCAGCCCTAAGAGATTAAGGTCCTTATTAACCGCTTCAATTTTAACCAGGGCTTCTATCCTAATTTTGTAAAGATCACCTTCCCGTCCTTCCTTGAGGATCTTGTATTTTTTAATATAGCCGTTTGTTTTAGAAAGGATCTGCTGGTCTACCATGAGCGCTTTTTCTACCCGGGTAGCGGCATTGACATAAACACCTACCGTCATTTCTACGGCATTCCGCTGGGCTTCACCCAGGGCTCGTTTTTTGGCATCCAGCAGGTCATTATTAAGAATTGCGGCCAAGCCTTCAGCTTGTACCACTTCGGTGACTTCTTTTTCTCCTTTATTCTTAGTGGCAGAGTTGATATTGGGCCGGCCGGTAGCGCAGGCGCTTAATGTCAAAACACTTAATATGAGTATCAATAATCCATTTTTCAACCTATTCCTCCTGGTATAATATTCATTATAAGTGTCGGGGGATTAAACGGATTAAAGTATATATGTTTATGTAATCGGTGTAAGCGTCTTTTTAAATCTGTGTAATCAAGACGTCCTGGGCTTATAGGATGTCTATTTGAATTTCATCTTCGTCATTTGCGCCAGTCTCTTCTTGGAAAGGCGCAAGGTTACGACACAGCCGTCGTCAGCAGTCCATTCGGTCTTGATGACTTCTGCGCCTTTAACTGAATCGTTGACCAAAGCGGAGATACTGGAATCCTTTTCCATGGCTTGCGAGACTGTAATCCCGCCTTCTATTTGCAGGCCCTTGATAATGCCGACCATTTCATACTGGGCCATGGTAATAGCCGCGGTACGGCTGGTGGCCTGCTTTTGGGTCTTGTTATCCAGCTGCTGGTCAGCGGCTCCGATGCCGATAGTCTGGATAAAATCGCTATCCTGGATTTCGCCATCCAGGGTTTTCTTTAACTCCCCGCCTTTAGTGTGGGTTTGTACGCTGCTGCAGGCATTTAGTAATAAAAAGCCCAATCCCAACAGGATAATCAACGATTTCTTCATACCAACCTCCTTAATTTAAATACATATTTTTGCTGTTTCTATTTTACTCTCAGGGTAAGACGTTGTCAATATGAAAACAGAGGGGAAAAGGTAATTATTTGGCTGGTGGTGTCTGGAGATTTTGGCTAAGCAGCCGGAGTCTTTCTTTTTTCACCTGTTCAAATTGGGCCATTGACTGGCTAGGAATAGAAGATGCTTCCGGCAGTTTCAGGGCTAGGAAATTGATAAATTGACGGCCTTGCATGAGACGAAAGTCCAAATGCGGCCCGGTAGAAAGCCCGCTGGAACCGACATAGCCAATAACCTGCCCCCGCGCTACCCTGGTGCCGCTTCTGATACCCTTGGCATATTTACTCAAGTGGCCGTAAGTAGAAGTATAGCCATTAGGATGCCGTATCTTGATAAACCGTCCAAACCCGCCTTCCCAGCCGGCAAAAATAACAGTCCCATCGCCGATCGTAGCTACTGGCGTGCCAATGGGGGCAGAGTAATCGATACCCAGATGCGGACGGTAGATCTTCAGGATCGGATGCCACCGACGGCGGGTAAAAAAGGAGGAAATACGGCGGTAGTTCAGCGGTGACCGCAGAAAGGCCTTACGCAGGGATTTGCCATTAGCGGAATAGTAGTCTTTGTGCCCAGAAGGTTCTTCGAAAAAAATAGCCAGGTGCTCTTGCCCGCTATTGATATACCGGGCAGCGAGGATCTGTCCATTCTTGATGAATTTCCCGTTCGCATAATATTTTTCATAAACAACGGAGAAAATATCGTTGATCCGCGGATCAGTCAGGAAATCTATTTCATAACTAAAGATATCCGCAAAGCTTAAAACCAATTCCGGTAATTCCCCGGAAGAGGTCATCGCTTCGTAAAGGGTGGTTTTAATTGACCCCTGGAAGGTGGTTATCCTTTTTTCCAAAGGGTGATCTATTTTATTAACCAGGTAATTTTGCTGGCTATCCGGTGAAATTTCATACTTGGTTATGGCGCTGGCATGATAAATAAACTTAACAAAAGAACCAGTATCTTTCAAAGTAATTATTTCATAGATATCACCGGCCCGGCATTTGCGCAGGTCGAAAACGCTGTCCATGGCTTTAATTATAGCCCTAACTTGAATGTCATTCAAGGCAGTCTCCGCTAATGAACTGCTTAGCGTATCGCCTTCTTCCAAGGTATAGGTTTGAGACAGCAGGGGTGGGTGTTGGCGCTGATAATCAATATGCCTCCAGTACGCAATACCTGCCCCGGTAATTATAATAACCACAACCAGTAGTATAGCAAATAGTTTTTTATTCATTATGCTATATGTATCTTTTCCTGCGCTTTTTGTCAAATAAAAAGATGGACAAATTATTTTAATGTTGATATAATTCATGACATAAGATATAAAAACATATAATAATCGGTGTAATCTTTTTTGAAATCTGTGTAATCATTTTGTAAAAATAGAGGTACGCGGAGGCAACAATGAGGAAACTATGGTGCGTGAGTTTACTCCCGTTCTTAGTCTTGCCAGGTTACATTGCGGCCGCGGATTGGCCGATGTTCCGTTATAATGCCGGGCATACCGGTTTTGTTGAAGAGCCTTCAGGAAAAGTCTGGAGTTACCCTACCAGCAAGGAAATAGTATCCAGCCCCGCAGTTAAAGAGGGGCTGGTTTTTTTTGGCGGCTACGATAAACGGGTCTATGCTTTGGATGCCAAGACCGGGGAAAAAAAATGGGATTTTGTAACCGGAGATAAAGTAAAATCTTCCCCGGCCGTGAGCGCTGACCTGGTATTTATTGGCAGTATGGATAAAAAAATATATGCGCTTAATGTCCAGACCGGAGAAAAAGTCTGGGATTATTTAACCGGTAAAAAGATCGAGTCCAGCCCGGTTACCGGAGAGATCAGTTTTCTGGCCGCACCACCCGCTAGCCAGGAAGATAAAATTGACCCGCAGAAAAATACCGTAAAGGTCGTTTTGATTGGTTCTACCGATGGAAAGCTGTATTGCCTGAAAGCCGAAACCGGCGAGAAGATATGGGAATTCAAAGCTAATAATGAAATATTTTCCTCCCCGGCGCTCCAGGATAATATCGTGTACCTGGCTACCGGCGGAGGCAGGATATATGCCATCGCTGGCGCCACTGGGAAGGTCCTGTGGGAAAACCGGAAACTAAGCGGAAATTTCCTGGAATCTTCACCCGCGGTTACCAGCGGCTTGGTCTTTATCGGCTCTACCGGCAGCCGGATGTATGCCTTGAAAAAAGAGAATGGAGAAAAGATCTGGGAATTTGTGACTGAAGGCGGGTATGTTTGCTCTTCGCCGGCAGTGGTGAACGGCAAAGTATATTTTGGGGCCAGTGATGCCAAGGTTTATTGCCTTTCGGCTTCCAGCGGTGAAAAGGTCTGGGAGCACAAAACTGAAAAACTGGTCTATGCTTCTTCTCCCGCTGTAGTAAAGGGCGTGTTATATATAGGAGCGACCGATAACCGTTTATATGCTTTAGATGCTGACACTGGTTTAAAATTATGGCAGTTTACCTGCGGTAAACCGGTTAACTGCGCGCCGGCAGTTGTGGACGACGTAGTTTATTTTGGCAGTGAAGATGGCCTATTCTATGCCCTGAATACAAAAGCAGGGATTAAGTACTAGTACATAGTAAAAAATATGAAGGTTTACCCTTGAAAGTAACAGCCATCAAAGCTCTACTACAGTACCTGGAACAGGAACGAGTGAGATACATATTCGGTATCCCTGGCGGGCCGTTAATGCCGCTGTATGATACTTTGTATGACACGCCGAATATTATTCCGATCCTGACCAAACACGAAGAGGGCGCCGCTTTTATGGCTAATGGTTATGCCCGGGTGAGCGGCGAATTAGGGGTGTGTTGCGCCACTACCGGGCCGGGGACCACGAACTTATTTACCGGTACGGCAGTATGTTATACTGATTCCGTACCTGTTTTATTTATAACCGCCCAGGTAGCTACTGCCGCTTTTGGCAAGGGAGCCTTCCAGGAAACCACCAGTCATACTATTAATGCCGTAGAAATGATGCGCTATGTCACCAAGTTCAGTGCTATGCCTGCTAATGAACATAAAATACCGGAACTGGTCAAAACAGCTATCCGCAGCGCGCTGACCGGGGCTCCCGGCCCGGTCCATATTAATATTCCTGCTGATTTTATGACCAAAGAAATAAACCATGAGTTAGTTCCCAGTGATTCTTACCATGTCCGCAATCACTCCTTTGACCGCGTGGCCGTTAAAGAGGCGGCCCGCTATTTATTGCAGGCGCAACGGCCAGCCATGTTGATCGGCAATGGCGTTAATATTGCCCGGGCGAACCAGGAAGTGCGCGACCTGGCTGAACGGCTTATCATTCCTGTCGCCACCACCCCTAAAGGCAAAAGTGCCTTCCCGGAGAATCATTTACTTTCACTGGGAGTGTTCGGTTTTGGCGGGACCCCGCTGGCCGACAAATATTTGCTCAGCGAAGATGTGGATGTCCTGCTCTGTATTGGTACCAGCCTGGGAGAAGTATCCACCCATGCCTGGGACCAGCGCCTGAATCCCCGCCTGGCTCTTATCCAGGTGGATATCGATGCTGAACAGCTGGGCAAGAACTATCCGGTTACCGTGGGGATTACCGGGGATGCCAAAGCAGCCCTGGCCGAAATTCTCTATCAGATCAACCGTGACTTGAAATGGCTCACATATACGCCCCGCATCAGTGCCAAGGATATTTATTTTTTCAAGAAGCAGTATCAAACATTCATTAATGAAGAAAAAATGTATGCCGAAGATATACCTCTTAAACCGCAGCGCCTGATCAAAGACCTCCGCGATAGTTTACCCATAGATGCCATAGTTTTCTGCGATATTGGCAACCATTTAGCCTGGGCCATTCATTATTTTCAAACCTACTTGCCGCAAACATTCTTCCATAATTTTGATTTTGGGGCCATGGGGTATGCTACTGCCGCGGCTATCGGCGGTAAACTGGCCGCTCCCAGCCGGCCGGTAATTTCTATTATCGGTGACGGCTGTTTTGCCATGAACGGCATGGAAGTGGCGACGGCTGTTAATTACAATATTCCGGTCATCTGGGTAGTATTCAATGACGCCCGTTTAGGCATGGTTTATCACGGGCAGCAACTTCAATTTAAGGAGCGGTACCTGGCTTCTACTTTTCAACGGATGGATATTGCCAGGATCGCAGAAAGCCTTGGCGCCCAGGGTGTAAAAGTAGAACGCCCAGGGGAATTAAAGCAAGTGATGCCGCAAGTACTGGCTTCCAAGAAACCGACAGTCATTGATTGCACGATAGATGCAGCAGAGATCCCGCCGATACAATCACGGATCCAAGCGCTCAATCGTTTCTTTGGGCGTACTCCGAGTGGAGAGAGAATACATGGCAAAAAAGATTTTTAGGTTAAAATCTTTGTTTGAAAAGATCGTCTTTGGCCTTAGTCCGGTATTAGTCACAGCTTTAGTCTTAATGGGTATCCTGAACTATGATATTGCCAAAAGCTTTATTTTCTTATCGATTGGCAATCTGTATCCGGCTGTACCGGTAAAACTGCTGGTAACAGCGTCTATCCTGGCCATCTCCAGTATCAGCGTGATCGGGATGTTTATTGTGACCCGGATGATCCTCAAGCCTTTATATGACCTGTTGCGGAACATACAGCTCATTAAGCAAGGCATCCCGGAACCATTAATTGAGATCAAATCGCATGATGAGATCCGTAAGATCGCCAATACTCTTAATGAAATGACTACTGAGCTAAAACAAAATATGGATAAACTGCAACAGAAAATTGACCATATCGCCGCCTTGCATGAACTAAGTGAGGCCTCTTCTAAGCGGTTGGACGAAGAAAAAATACTCCGTATTGCCTTGTCTGCCGGTATTAAGGGCTTGGGCTTTGAACGCGGCGTGCTCTATCTGGTTAATGCGGACGAACAGGTGATCGAGGGGTGCTTGAGTGTAGGCATGACTGATTTTATCAGTGAAAGGGAAATACAAAAAAGAAGGGTACCGTTGTACGGTACCGACATTCTCAGTGATGTGGTCAGGCATAACCGTGCCTATAATGTGGTTGATCCCGCCCATGATGTCCGCTGTAACCGGCAGTTCATGAACGAAACCAAGACCAAGGCGTTTTGCCTGGTGCCGATCAGGACCAGCAATAAAGTGATCGGTATGTTCTCTGCGGATAATTATTTCAGTTCTCACCCGATCCATGACGAGCAGGTAGGGAATCTGGCTACCTTTGCCAACACTGCCGGCCTGGCGGTGGAAAACGTGCGGCTTTATAATGAACTGCAAACCCGGTATGAAGAATTAAAAATACTGGATAAACTGAAAGCCAATTTTGTGGCTAACATCACTCATGAATTACGGACCCCGCTGACCCCGGTCAAGGGATACGTGGACGCCCTGGTAGACGGCACCCTGGGCAGCCTGCCCGAAGAGCAGCTGAAAATCCTGAAGATCGTCAAGGAAAATGTCAATGCTGTTGTCAGCCGGGTCAATCAATTAGTGGATTTTGCCCTGGTGGAGCAGAAAGAACTGAAGAGTGGGTTACAGCCCTTTGACCTGGTAAAAGTGATCCAGCTGTGCGCTGACAAGATCGAAGATGAAGCCGAAGAAAAGGGATTGAAATTTTATCGTTTTCTGCCGGAGAGCCTGCCGGCCGTGAACGGAGACCCGGAGCAAATTGAAAAAGTATTAAACAGCTTATTGCATAATGCGGTCAAGTTCACGCTGGAAGGTTATGTTGCGCTGAAAGTACTGCGCCAGGACGACCTGGCTAAGATCGAGATCACGGATACAGGCATTGGCATATCCGGGGAAGAAACAGACAGAATATTTGAGAAATTCTACCAGGTGGACGGGAGCACTGCCCGTAAGCATGGCGGTATGGGTATCGGATTGTCCCTGGTGAAAGGTATTTTGGAAGAACATAATTCCAGCGTAGAGGTCAGCTCCAAAGTAGGGGAAGGGTCTACCTTTACTTTCACCTTGCCCATCGCCGCAGAGGATCTCGAGCAAAAGGCACACTAAATTTAGCTTGACAAAATACAGTTTATATGATATTGTTACATTGTGAAAATCAAATATGCTTAATTATCTGCTCCCGGGAGGTCTCTCCGTGGCTTTCCTCCTTAAGGGAGCAGATTTTTTTTGTTAGGTAGGACCCTTTAAAACTCTTGCAAAAAATCGCATATCGTTGTAAAATAAATGTATTATGAAAAATGTCTACGTTGTGCTGGGATTTCATGCCCACGAAGCAAGCAAGGAAATAGGCAATCAGATCTTACAGGAAGCGGTAGATCCTGATATCAGGAAATTGCTTCCTTTTGATAATGTATTGGCGAAGAATGGACCGTTAGTGCGGGACACTTTTCTGGCCTTGATCCAGCTTTCCAAGAACTTAAATATCCCTATCTGCCTGGCGGCCTCCAATGAGATACTGCTCCAGCTGCGCAATGTCGCCCCCGAAACCTTTACTAAACTGCGCGAAGCTTACCAGGACCGTTCTATTTATCCCATTCTGAATTTTGCCTATGAAGCGCATATCCTCTTTACTAGTTCTGAAGAAGTGGCTGATGAAGTGCGCATGAACACTGAATTTATTGAGGATATACTGGAAGTTACCCTGGCCCGCTACATCAAGCATAAAGGAGTCTTTCCGCCGGAGTGTTCCATAGACGGCAAGAAAACCAATGCTTTTGCGCAGGCTGGGTTAGAATATGTCCTGGCGCCGCATTTGGAAGGTCAGTTCTTTAATTTTACCGTGACTCCTCCGGGTTCCGTAGAATTTACGCCGCTGCAATTTGAAAATGGCGTGGTAGTTTTTCCCCGTAACCATAAGGCTTCAGAAGGATTATGGCAAGTATTGACCAGGTTAAAACCGAAATGGGCAGCACAGCAGGGGTATCTGCTTGGCGAATACCCGGTTTTTACCGAAGAGTACACCACCGGCCAGTATCTGAAATATCCGCTCAGCCTCCAGGAGGCGATTGATGAATATACGGAAATATTGCGGCAAGTGGTTAAGGAAGCCCCTGATAATGGCGTGATCTTTTCCATGCAGAAACTGGATATGTTGAATTTTGGTGAATGGGCATTGGGTATTATCGGTGCCGCCTGGATGAATGTGCTGTCTGATAATATAGCCCAGCTCCGGTTCGTTACGCCGGACACCATCCTGGAGGAAAAACAGAAAGCAACATTTCCTAAGATCAGGTTTGATGAGATCAGCTGGTTCCCGGAGAACCGGGTGATCGTCAATATTGACGGGCAGTATCCGCCACTCGGCGTAGCCGAATACAATGGTTATAAAGTAGGAGAGAAACTTTGGAAAAGGTGGCCTTTTATCTTCTGGGAACCAGGACGGCAGGTGACCACTATTATTCATTCCTTGTATAATTCCTATGGCCATAAAGGCACTTGCAAGCTAAAAGTCCGGGAGATGCTGCAGCAGAATTTAATGACGGTGGATATCGAAGAACAGTATGCTATGCATTTGCGGCTGATCAAAAGGGCCAGTAACTGGACCCCTACTCTGGAAGAAGATCCATTACGGGAAGTCTTCCTGCATGCCTATTTTATTTTACGGCGCATGTCCGTGGCTAATCTTGATCCGGCCCGGTTCCAGCGTATTTCTGATGAAACCTTAACCGGTTTGGATGCTACCCTGGAAATCCTGCTGGGGCAGAGGATTTTGCTGTTACAATCGAATATTAAAAAAATGGAACAAACTAAGATGGTTTCCTATCCTCTGGCTGATACCTATTTAAGCGGGGCAGCGACCTGGAAAGACAAGGCCTCATTTGCCCTGAGAAATGCCCAAAACCTGAACCGGTCCGGCAAAAATATCAAGGACCTGGTGTCCCATCTTGGCGAATGCTGCAAAGCGGTTTGCCTGTGTCTGGATAGCATCAAACATACCATGAAAGACCTGCCGGAAAAAGAATTTGTGTATACAGAAATGTATAAGCAACTATACAAGACATTCCCGCCGAAGCTGCATGCCGCCCTGGATATGTTATTGTTCAAATAAATATCCGGTTATGCTTGCGTGCTCGAGGAGCAGGACACTAAATATGAGCCAGCCTAATAAGTCTCCGGTACCTATCGAGCTGATCAGTGACCTCTTATTGAACCTGCAAGCCACGCTAAAATCATTCCGTTTATATCCCCTGCAACATCCGCTCCTGGTAAGTTCGATCGATAAGCTTAAGCAGGCCATAAACCAGTTTTTTACTACTTTTGATACTTTGCGTTTACGCCTGAAAAGGCAGTATATTTTTGTCAGCGGCCAGCTGGTCAATAAGGGTGATGAAGTGTTGGAGAACCTGTCTATGCATATCTACCGCCTGGGCATCAGGGAGCTGATTTTTAACCAGGGCTTAGCCGATGACGAGTTGATCAAGTTCCTGCAGTTCCTTAATACTGATCCTGCGCAGATCGTGGACAAAGAAGGGGGAGAAACCTTTTGGGAAGCGGCGCAGTTTACCTCGATCAAGATCAATGAAACCTTGCGGCAGGAAATATTTCGTATTAGCGAATCTGGCGAATCCCAGGAACAGAACGCGGGGCCCAATGATAATTTGAGTGCCGTGATCCTGCTCGCTGATTTTTTGGGCGGCCAGGAGAAAACTCCATCTCGCGCAGCCTTTCACCTGCTCGGGACGCTAATGTCCAAACCGGGCCGCCTGGCTGGCATGCTGCAGGCTTTGTCCCGTGCCGAAGGCAGCGATCAGGGAAGAGAATCCGAAAAAGAGTATATCATAAAAGCTTTTGGCAAGCTGATATCCCTGGTGCAGCAGCAACCTATCGACCAGCAGAAGAATCTTTATCAGCAATTAGCCCAGTGTCTCGGGGCTTTTGAGCCGGGTATTAAGAAAGCTCTGCTGGAACATATTTCTGCCGGCGCTAAAAGTGATCCGGCTTATAGCCAGATCCTGGCAGAAATACCAGCCAAAGCCCTGGTCCCGCTGTTACAGGAGCATATGAATACAGGTACCAGCCAGGCAGAAATAACGGCGCTGGTTAATGGTTTGCCGCTGAGTAACCAGGGCAAGAGCTCACTTTTCAGGGAATTAAAAATTGCCGATCACCTGGAACTTGCCGAGAAAGCAGCATTATCCAAGCCGCAGCAACAGGTAGCTCTTAGTCCGGCTGAAATTACGGAAATACAATATCAGGTCCCGCCGGACATTAATACTATATTAGCGGACTTAAGCCATTATACAGAACAGGAACTTAACGAAATCGTTAAACTTGCCCAGATCAATACCCCGGCTGAAAGAGAAGAGGCCTTCCTGCAGGTAATGACAGAATTACTAAGGATAGAGCATAATCCGGAGAAAAATAAAATATTGGCTCAAACTTATGAAAATCGGGTCAGGATATATCTGGATAATAATATTATTGATTGGGCGGTAAAGTATTTGCTGGCAGTAAAGGATTTAACGGAAGATCCTGCTGTCTCTGCTGAGAGCCGGAAGTCAGGCCGGCAATTATTAATTAACCTGGGAACCAGGGAAGTAGTCCAAAAGCTGGTTGATACGGTCAAGAATATAGAAAAGGATGATGCCGCGTATGTGCAGATCCAGAAGTACCTGACCATATTGCCGGGGGACAGTACTCCCTTCCTGATAGAATTGCTGGGAGAAGAGGAAATGCTGGCGGTCCGGAGATTATTATGTCAGGTGATCAGTGAAATTAGTAAAGATAATCTGGAATATTTATGGAATAAATTAGCTGATCCGAACTGGCATCTGGTGCGTAATATTGTGCTTATTTTAGGACTTATCAATGACGACCGCAGCCTCAGCCGGTTAGGCGATTTATTAAAACATGACAATGCCCGGGTCCGGGTGGAAGTGATCAAAAGCCTGGGATTAAGCAGTAATCCCAGGGTCTTTGATTACTTATTGAAAGGGCTCAGTGATAAAGACGAACAAGTTAAAATTGTGGCGATTGAATGGCTGGGCAATATACATGACCAGCGGGCGATCCCGGTTCTTTTGCAGATCGTGAAAAAATTCGATCCCTTCGGTTGGCGCTTAAATCTGAAACGAGAGGCTTTAGAATCGCTGGGTTTGTTAAAAGCCCAGGAAGCGGCACCTTTTTTAGAAAAACTAGTCCGGGGGAAGTGGGTTGGTTTTATCGGGCCCAGGAAAACCTTGCTGCCGGAAGCGGAAAAAGCTCTGGAGCAGATCAAAGGTAAGAAAAAAGATGATCGATAAAAATATTTCTTTTTTTACAAATCAAAACCTGCGCTCTATTGCGCGCCGGCTGCTCAAGCAAATCCCGGCGGCTATTAAAAGTGCGCAGATCTATCCGGCAGATCACCCCTATTTTATCAATTCCCTGGAGTTGGTACAGGAAACCCTGGCTGAACTGTTTAAATACCGGCCTGAAGCCACCTTTAGCATAGTGGAAAATGAATTATACTTTGGCCATCTGGCTTTGGTGGAAGATACGCTGAGCCTGCGCCAGTTTATCTCAGAATTTGAAAAACGGAAGATTAATAGTCTAACCTTTCTGGCTGCCGTGACCAGCGCTGAATTGGCCTCTTTTATGCAGCTCCTGGGCCGGGAGGCCGTGGACAACTCTGATTCCGCCTTGCTGTCTGGCAAAATGAGAGAAAAAAACATCACCAATATCCAGCTTGGCGCATTGCTCAAGGCAGAAGATGCCGCCAGTCAGGAAGATGGCAGACGCGAAGAGATGAAGTTTGATGCCGCGGCCCGGAATAAAGCCCAGGGCAGTTTTTTTGGCAGTATTGATGTGATCAAGCAAATCATGCACAAGGTGGAAAATACCCAGGGATTTGCTTTAAATAATGTGCATCAAGTGGTTGCTGATATTGCCAGCGCTATTGATAACAATAATAAATATCTTTTGGGCTTAACCACGATGAAAAATTTTGATGAGTATACTTTTAACCATTCCGTGAATGTGGCGATCTTATCCCTGTATCTCGGTAAGCTGCTGGGACTGGATTTAGAGCAATTGCGTTTACTGGGAGAAGCGGCTATGCTGCATGATGTCGGGAAGGTACGCATTCCCAAAGAAATCCTCAATAAACAGGGCAAACTAACACCGGCCGAGTGGGAAGTAATGGAAAGCCATAGTACCGAAGGGGCGGAAGTGCTGAGCCAGATAACCGGCATTAGCGAACTGAGCTTGGCAGTAGCTTTGGAGCACCATATGCACTATGATCTAAGCGGTTATCCTAAACCGGTAAAGCTCAAGGAAACAAGCCTGCTGGCCCGCCTGGTCACTATTTGTGATGTCTATGATGCCGCCACCAGCCTGCGGGTCTACCATGCTCCGGCCCTGCCGGCCAGTATCATCGGTTTAATTATCAGTAAAAAAGGAAGCCTTTTTGATCCGGTCCTGGCTAAAGCCTTTGTGCAATTGATGGGCATTTACCCAGTCGGGAGCTTAGTTAGGCTTGACAATAATGCCTTGGCCGTGGTATATGCTAACAATTTGAATAATATCCTGCGCCCGAAAGTAATTTTGGTCAACCAGCAAACAGCTGGCCGCGATCCGGTCATTGTGAGCCTGGAAGACATTGACCGCGGGACAAAAACATTTAAGTATTCTATTATCGAAGCCTTAGCGCCGCAAGCCTATAATGTGGACATTACAAAATATTTTTATGCTCAGGGTTAACTAAAGAAGATTAAAGAACAGGAAAGAAAGCGAGGATTTTTTTGAAAAAGAAGATTTGGCTGGCCTTTTTTTGCTTAATGATCTGGCTTTTACCGCTGACTGTTTTTGGCGCTACGGAAATATTAAGACTTACGATTAAACCAGTCAAAAAACGTTATGCTGTTTTTGAGCTGGTACAGATCCAATTTATGATCAAGAATATCAGTAAGCAACCGGTTAATTTAAACAATCTTTCCTGGCCGAATGGATCGCGTTGGCTTTATGCGTTAAAGATATATGATAAAAAACAAAACAGGATCATGCCGGTTGGGCAATATGTATTCCGTAAACAACCTACTGCGGAAGAGATTACCGTGATCAATCCCGGAGAAGTATTTGAGCACTATGTGACTGTTGAAGAGATGTATAACCGGTTGGGGCCTGGCACCTACACGATAATCGGCCTTTATCATAATCAACGGTATAACCGGGATGGCGACCAAGAATTATGGACAGGAGAGATAGCCAGCAAGCAGGTGGAGGTGGAAATAGTACCTTTAGCCACTGAAGCCCTGGATGTATATATAAATAATTTACGGAACCGTGATGATGCTCAGCAGCAACAGGCGGCGATGCAGATATTGAGTTTGCACCGGGATCACAGGGCGATTTCGTTCTTGCGGGGCATTGCTCTGCAGGAAACAAATCCGAATAATACGGAAGCGGTCAAGTCACTGGGCCTGATCGGGGAAGCAGCCATCCCCGCTTTGTCCTCTTTATTAACCAGCCTGGACCAGAGCCGCTGGCCAGAAATAATCTATGCTTTAGGGATGACTAAAAGTACCAAAGCTATCCCTTATTTAGTACCATTACTGCTGGTTAAGCAGGAGGAAAATATTAGTGCCTGGGCGCTCCAGGCTTTAGCTAATATTGAAGATAGACAAGCCCGGGACTTGATCGTGCAAAAATTGAAAGACCCGCGTGAGACCATCCGGCAAATAGCGGTAGAAGCCTTGGGCAAAGGCCGGGATCCCAGATCGATCCCGTTGCTGATAGAAATGCTGAATACTGAATTCCGGGCTAATGTGCGCCGCCAGATCGCCAAAGCCATTTATTTATTATCTGGAGAAATTTATTCCTATAAAGATTA
The DNA here is from genome assembly GCA_002441095.1 of Elusimicrobia bacterium UBA6262. Taxonomy (GTDB): domain Bacteria; phylum CAYTYR01; class UBA6262; order UBA6262; family UBA6262; genus UBA6262. The sequence continues at coordinate 11,288 of DJVG01000032.1, read as the reverse complement.
TCAGGGGAAAATCACGGCTTTTGATCCAGCCAAGGATCTAAGCCAGGATGAAAAGGATGGACTGCATGACTACCTTGCCAGAGATCGTCAGGTCAGCGAGCCTGAGGATCCCGAATAAGGCCGCGCTTAAATACCAAGGCAAAAATATTACCTACCAGCAACTATACCGGCAGGTAAATTCGCTGGCTGTTAACCTGCAGCAATACGCGCATTTGGCCAAAGGCGAACGGGTTGGTATCTTGCTGAAAAACTGTCCGGAATATGTTGTCGCTTATTTTGCCTGTCTGGAAATAGGTGCCGTAGTCGTCCCCCTCAATACTTTCCTGACGGGAGCAGAATTAGGTTACATTTTTAATGATTGCCAAATTAAGCTATTGATCACAGCGGAAACATTCATGCCGGCTGTAAAAAAGATCCAGTATATTTATACTTCCACTCTCAATATTATTTGTATCGGTAAAAAGGAACCGGGGATCCTCTCTTGGCTGGAAATGACGAAACAGCAGCCCATTAATTGGCCGGTTCTGCCGGGCAGGAAAGATGACTTGGCTGTAATCCTTTATACTTCAGGCACTACCGGGATGCCAAAAGGGGCCATGCTCACTCATGATAACCTGATCGCTAATATTCACGGTTGCGCCAAAGCGATCGCCCTTAAAGATAGCGATTGTTTTATCCTGTTCCTGCCTATGTTCCATGCTTTTACTTTTACGGTCTGTATCCTTTTACCGCTTTCTATCGGGGCAAAAACCGTTATTTTGGAATCAGTGATGCCCTTCCACCGGGTGCTCAAAAGTTTAGTTGTGGACCGCATTACCGTGTTTGTATCCATCCCTTTGGTTTATAAACTGTTACTAAAAGCCAAGATCCCGGCGTTTTTCTTTCTCTGGATATTACCGTTGCGGTTATGCGTTTCCGGCGGGGCTCCCCTGCCTCCGGAAGTCCAGTCTGGATTTGAAAGAAGATTCAGGATACCTTTATTAGAAGGATATGGTTTATCAGAAGCTTCTCCCGTAGTAACTATTAATCCCTTATCTGATGTTCGCCGGCCTGGATCTGTCGGCAAACCTTTGCCGGGAGTGAAGGTGGCGATAGTCGATGAAACCGGCAGGGAAGTAGAAGCCAATGAAGTAGGGGAAATCACTGTGCAAGGCCCTAATATCATGCAAGGATATTACAATGCTCCGGAGCTGACGGCCCAAACTCTTAAGGGTGGCTGGCTATTTACCGGTGATATGGGCAGAATGAACCAGGACGGGTACATCTATATCTGTGACCGCAAAAAGGATATGATCCTGGTGCATGGCATGAATGTGTACTCGCGGGAAGTGGAGGATGTTATTCTCTCCCATCCCCGGGTATTAGAGGTTGCCGTGATCGGCAAGAAAGATGAACATCATGGTGAGATACCTATGGCTTTTGTTGTGCCCAAAGAAAATATGTTATTGTCCGCTAAAGATATTACCCAGTACTGCCGGACTCATCTGGCTAGTTATAAAGTTCCCCGCCAGGTACGTTTTTTGAAAGCCCTGCCTAAAACCGCCACCGGGAAAATTTCCAAGAAAGAGCTAAGAGCCATAGTATAATGAAAGATTTATCCAGCGCAACTATTTTTAATGACCAGCCGGCTTGGGCCGCTATTCTGGCGGCTTTACAGGCCAACCAGAAGCCTGAAGTTGCCGGCTTAGCCGGGGCCAGCAAAGCTCTCTTCGCGCAGTCTCTCGGGCGGCACTTAAGCCGTCCTTTGCTTATTATCGGGGAGGAAGAGGCCAGCCTGAAATTCTATGAGGACCTGCTGATTTTTGCCGGCACAGAAGAAGCGGATATTTTCCTGGATGATGAGTACGGCTATTTGCAATTACTGGAGGCGATCCGGAGTAGAGCCAGTTTCTTTTGTGTCTCCAGCCGTGAAGCGCTGTCCCAGACCGTTATCCCTTTAGTCCAGTACGAGCAATTACGCCAGTCTTTAAGTGCCGGGCAAACTATTGACCTGGAAAAACTTACTGTTAACTTAGTTGCCGCCGGGTACCAACGCGCTCCTTTTGTGGAAAAGCCGGGTGAGTTTTCTGTCCGCGGTGGCATCCTGGATATATTTATCCCGCTGGCCGAACATCCTGTCCGGCTGGAGTTTAACGGTGATTTGCTGGAAAGCCTAAGGCAATTTGAAAGTTTTACCCAGCGGTCGGTAAATACTTTGGAAAAGATTGCCATCCTGCCCTTACGTTCGGACAGGACTAGCTCACCGCTTTGGTCGATCTTTAAAGCAGAGTGTATCCTGGTAAAAAATGAATTATTAAGGCCCCTGGAAGGGTTCCCGCCGGATCTCCTGACGCAGGAATTATCTTTTACCTTGACTAGTTCGCCGCAAACCTTGGCGTTTGATTTTCAGCCCATGGAAAATTATCATGGCTCTATACCCCTGCTCAGGGAAAGACTGAAGCAATGGCATACCCGGGGTTATGCCGTCACCCTGGTCGCTGATAATGCCGGACAACAACAACGCCTGCAGGAGCTGCTGGACTCTGATGCTGATTTTTGCCGGATGCAGACCGGGGTTATTTCCGGTGGCTTTGTATCCACAGCCTTAAAATTGGCCGTAGTCAGCGATGAAGAAATATTCGGCCGGTACCTGGAACGCAAGTATTTGGCAAAAATCAAAAAACCAGCGCCGCTGGCCTTAAATCCATTTACTGATTTAAAAGAACATGATTATATTGTGCATGAGACATATGGTGTTGGTGTTTATGAGGGTATCCAACGCCTGGTGATCGGGAACAAAGAAGAAGATTTTTTGTCTTTAAAGTATGCCGCAGGCGACCGCCTCTATGTCCCGGTAGAACAAATGAATTTAGTGCAAAAATATGTTTCTGCCGGGAGTCATCCCGGCCTGGCCCGGCTAAAAATGTACCGCTTGGGTGGCAATACCTGGCAACGGGTCAAGGAACAAGTCAAAGAATCGACCCTGCAGCTGGCCAAGGAACTATTGGGATTGTACAGTGAGCGGTCCGTTATTGAGGGCAAAGCCTTTAATACTGATACTCACTGGCAGCAGGAATTTGAGGCGGCTTTCATTTATGAAGAAACCCCGGACCAGCGGCAAGCTATCCAGGCGGTGAAAAAGGATCTGTCCGGAAACAAGCCTATGGACCGGCTGGTCTGCGGCGATGTCGGTTACGGTAAAACAGAAGTAGCTATGCGGGCGGCTTTTGTGGCGGTGAACAATAATAAACAGGTAGCGGTACTGGTCCCAACCACTATTTTGGCCGAGCAGCACCTGAACACTTTCCGGGAACGGTTAGCCGATTACCCGGTGCGGGTGGAAATGCTTTCCCGGTTTCGCGGCAAAGCTGAACATGATCAGGTGATCAAGGACCTGAGGAAGGGACTGGTGGATATTATTATTGGTACTCATCGCCTGCTGCAAAAAGATATTAAGTTCAAGGATTTGGGGCTCCTGGTGGTGGATGAAGAACAGCGGTTTGGGGTAAGCCATAAGGAAAGGATAAAACAGATCTGCCGGAATGTCCATGTTTTAACCCTGACCGCGACTCCTATTCCCCGGACCCTGGAGATGTCTTTAAGCGGTATCCGTGATGTCAGCCTGATCAATAATCCACCGGAAGGACGCCTACCGGTATCCACCTATGTGATGGAACATAATGATGAAGTCCTGCGCCAGGCTATTCTCCATGAGATCTCCCGTTCCGGGCAGGTGTTTTATGTGCATAACCGGGTCCTGACCATTGACCGGTGCGCCAAAAAACTGGCAGAACTGGTGCCGGAAGCCAAGTTCAAAGTAGCACACGGCCAGATGAATTCCCGCGCCTTGGAAAAGATCATGCTTGATTTTATGGCCAGGAAATTTGAAGTGATCATCGCTACTACCATTATAGAATCAGGATTGGATATGCCTAATGTCAATACCCTGATCGTGGATGATGCTACGAGATTCGGCCTGGCCGACTTGTACCAGTTACGGGGCCGGGTAGGCCGGTCCAGCCGCCGGGCTTATAGTTATTTCTTCTATCCCCGGGATTTTGTTTTTACCCAGGATGCGGCAGCCCGGCTGAAAGCGATCCAGGAATTTACCCAGCTTGGTTCTGGATTTAAAATAGCCATGCGGGACTTGGAATTGCGCGGTGCCGGTAACCTGTTGGGCAAAGAGCAAAGCGGCTATATTTCCAAAGTAGGATTTGACCTGTATTGCAAACTTCTGCAGGAGAATATCCAGCGCCTGAAAGGCCAGGAAAAAGAGATTACTATTACTCCCAGTATCAATTTGCGGATAAAAGCTTATTTGCCAGCGCCCTATATTAGTGATGAATTACCCCGCATGGAGATATATAAGAAACTTTCACAAGTTAATACTTTGGACGAACTGCAGGAAATTCACAGCGAGATCAAGGATCGCTACGGTCCCTTACCCCTGGAAGCGCTGAACCTGATCGAGATCATCGAATTACGTGTCTTGTGCCAGGGATTACTGATCGAAGAAATTAGCGAGCAGGAGGATCATTGGGAGTTCCTTTTCCATCCCCAAACCAAGGTAAAGGGCACCGCCTTAGTGCAACTGGCCAGCCAGTTTCCCGGGTCAGTGCGTTTCCAGGCCGGTCCGCCTTTTGCTTTAGTGGTAAAAAAGGGATCTCGGGTAATTTTGAGAAATATCTTGCAGAGACTCTGAAAATATGATATAAATAAAATTTAATTACATGGAAAACAGGGGGTATTGATGAATGGCAATAAGAAATTAATCCTGGTCACTATAGCTTTGCTTATCCTGGCACTGGCCGGTTGTTCACGCCAACAAACAGTTTTAGCTAATATTGGCTCTAAAGTTATAACCAGCAGTGATTTTACCGAGCGGTTAAAGCAGTTGTCACCGCAGTATCAGGCTATGGTCCGGACCGATGAAGATAAAAAAACTATGCTGGACGCGCTGGTTAAAGAGCAATTGATAGTGCAAGAGGCCAAAGAGCGGAACCTGGATAAGGAAAAAGCTATCCAAGCCAGGATCAGTATGATCGTTGACCAGATCCTGCTGGAAGAAATGATCAAAAATGTCAGGGAATCCCAGCTGAAACCCAGTGAAGCTGAAGCCAAGAACTATTATGACCAGCATAAAAGTGAGTTTACAGCCCTGGAGCGGGTAAAAGTAGCGCATATCCTGGTAAAGGAGCAGGCCCAGGCGGAACTGGTATTGGCGCAGTTGAAAAAAGGCACTGATTTTAGCCAGTTGGCCAGGGAAGTTTCCCTGGATACCAATTCCGGCAAAGCCGGCGGGGAAATGGGATATTTCAGTAAAGGCGAAATGGTACCGGAATTTGAAAAAGCCGCCTTTGCTTTAACTACTCCGGGACAGCTTAGCGGACCGGTTAAAACCGCGTTCGGTTATCATCTGATCAAGCTGATTGATAAGAAAACTGCCGGGGAAAAGAGCTTTGAGGAAGCCAAAGCCGATATAGAACGGATAGTGGAAAAAAATAAATTTGACCAGTGGCTGGAAAGCTTGAAGAAAAAATGGCATGTCAAGATCAATGATGAAAAATTGAAAGAAATTAACATTGCCGGAGGTCCTTCTGCCGGCATTAGTGAAGGAGCAAAATAATGATGAGAGTCAGATTGGCAAAAGTAGTTGGATTGATCACCCTGTTTAGTTTACTAGGCACCAGTATGGTGCTGGCTAAAGTAGTGAATAAGACCGTAGCGGTAGTGAATAATGAGATTATCACCCTGGAAGATTTCAATAAAAAGACCGGACCGATGATCGAGCAATACCGCCAGGCCTACAAAGGGGCCGATGCCGAGGAAAAACTTAAGGAAATGAAAAAAGAGATGCTGAACCAAATGGTCGAAGAAAAGCTCCTGCGGCAGGAAGCCAAGAAGCAAAACATTATCGTGACTAAGCAGGATATCCAAAAAGGCGTTGATGAGGTTAAAAAACGGTTCAACCCTAACAATAATTACCAGGAGTATAAAGATGAACTGAAGCGCCAGGGGTATACAGAAAAAGTATTTGAGAATGATATTAAGGAACAATTGATGGTCATGAAGCTGATCGATAAGGAGATCAAAAGCAAGGCTGTTTTGCCTACTGAGGCTGAAGTCCAGAAATATTATGATGAGCATAAAAAAGAGCTAAAACAGGATGAGCAGGTACGGGCACGCCATATCCTGGTCCGGGTAGAAGAAAAAGCTGACCTGAAAACCCAGTCCGCAGCCTTGAAAAAAATCCAGGAAGTCCAAGCTAAGATCAAAAAAGGTGGAGATTTCTCGGCTTTAGCTAAGGAATATTCAGAAGATCCAGGCTCCAAGGAAAATGGCGGAGACCTGGGTTTTTTCACCAAGGAGACCATGGTCCCTGAATTCAGCAAAGCCGCTTTTGCCCTGAAACCGGGACAGGTAAGCGATGTGGTAAAAACTTCTTTCGGCTATCATTTGATCAAAGTAGAAGAAACAAAACCAGCCAAACAGCTGGCATTGGAAGATGAAGTGCCGGTTGGCCAGGGTAAAAATGTAAAAATAAAAGAGTATGTCCAGAACATGCTCTACCAACAGTCCATGGAAAAGCAATTTGAGGGATGGCTCAAAGATTTAAAGGGCAAATCAAAAATAGAAACTCATGAATTGGAATAAATCATGAATTGGATAAAATGATATGACTGAACAGGAAAAACCAGTTTTAGGGATCACTATTGGTGATGTCGCCGGTATTGGCCCAGAAATTATCGCCAAAGCCTGCCTGGAGCCGGAGATCTATCATCTTTGCCGGCCCATTTTGATCGGGGATATTAAGATTTTTCAGGATTCCAAGCGCTTCCCGGTGAAAAGTTTTTCAGTGAAGGCGATCAGCAAACCCAGTGAAGCGGTCTTTGAATTCGGTCGTATTAATATTATTAATATTGATACGATCAATATGGATGAGCTGAAGATCGGGCAAGTCCAGAAAATGTGCGGGCAAGCGGCGGTTGAGTATATTAAAGAAGCTGTCCGCTTGGCTTTGGCCGGAGAGATCAAAGGGATAGTAACCGCTCCCATCAGCAAAGAAGCCATGCACCTGTCCGGGTTCAAGTATAACGGGCACACCGAACTCCTGGCTGAATTGACCAATACCAGTAAATATGTTATGCTCTTGACCGGAGGCACGCTAAAAGTAATTTTATTAACCAGACATATGGCCTTAAAAGACGTCAGTAAGAATATTACTGCGGAAAAGATAATGGAGGCGATAGAGCTGGGAGATAAAGGCTTGAAGTTTTTTGGTATTGATTCTCCCCGGATCGTGGTCTGCGGCTTAAATCCGCATATCGGTGAAAGCGGTATCCTCGGCAATGAAGAACAAGATATTCTTATCCCGGCTGTGAACCAGGCGAAAAAGAAAGGCTATCATGTAGACGGGCCGATCTCCAGCGATTCGGCTTTTTATTATGCCGCTGGCGGAAGATATGACTTAGCTATTGCCATGTATCACGATCAGGGGATGATCCCGATCAAGTTACTGGCTTATAAGAGAGGTGTGAATATGACCCTTGGTTTGCCTTTCGTGCGTACCTCGCCTTGCCATGGCACAGCTTTTGACCTGGCCGGAAAATGGGTTGCTGATTCAGGCAGTATGCTGGAGGCCTTAAAAGTAGCGGCTAAAGCCTGCCGTTTTGGTGCTAAGTGAAAAAATGGGGCCAAGTATTCCTTAATGACAAGAAAGTAGCTTTAGATATAATAACAGCAGCATCTTTGACAAAAAATGACCGGGTAATAGAGATCGGGCCTGGCCGCGGGATGTTAACTAAGCTTATTGCCCCGTTGGTGGGACAATTAATAGCCGTAGAGATCGATCCGCGCTTAGTTCAGGAATTACAGGTAAGTTTAAAGCCATATCCAAACGTGGTGATCATGCAGCAAGATATTATGAATTATCAACTGCCGGCTGAATTGATGACTGGCCCGTTTAAGGTTACGGCTAATGTCCCTTATTATATTACCTCACCGATAATTTTCCAATTACTGGATTGGCACCTGGCCAATCCGCAGTTTAACCAGGCGATTATTATGGTGCAGAAAGAAGTTGCCCAGCGTCTGGCGGCTGTCCCCGGCGGCAAGGAATATGGCGTTATTTCGATCATGCTGCAATTTTACGCTAAAGTTCAGGTCATACGCTTAGTCCCGGCTAATTGTTTTAGTCCTGTTCCTAAAGTTGATTCTGCCGTGATCAAAATAGATTTTTTACCGCAGCCGCGGGAAAAATTATCCAATGTTCCCATGTTTAAGAAAGTAGTCAAGGCTGCCTTTGCCCAGAGGCGTAAGACTATTCTTAATAGCTTGAAACACAACTATGGCCTGGACGCGGTTCTGCTTGAACAAGGACTGAAAGAAGCAGGGATAGAATCCGGCCGGCGCGCTGAAACCCTCAGCATCGCTGAATTCGCCCGACTAACCGAGGTGATCGATGAAAAACAAAAAAGTAACGACTGATTTTTTTATTTTATGTGCCTTTATAGCGGTTATTACGCTGGGCCACTATTTCAGTCCTGTTGACAATGTTTTTTTACATAATGTTTTCCGTAAATTATATTTTATCCCGATCATTTTTGCCGCCTTTAAGCTCGGGCCGGTCGGAGTGGCTGCGGCAGCTTTGATCAGCAGTTTTTTTTACATGTTAAGGATCTGGCCCCCGCCCCCGCAATTGGGTAGCAGCTGGATGTTAGATAATACTTTAGAAATTATTCTCTATATTATCGTTGGATTAACAGTCAATATACTGGTCCAGTTTGAAAACAGGGGCAAAGTAGCGTTGGAAAAAGCCCACCAGGACCTGCTGAAAAAAGAACAAATGAAGTCTAAGTTCATCTCCATAGCTTCCCATGAATTCCGTACCCCGCTCACTGTGCTTAACGGGTATATCAGCCTCTTTGAGCTGGGCATGTTTAAGGGAAAGGATGAAGAATTTAAATTAAAATGCGGCAAAGCCAAGGAAATTATCAATCGTTACCTGCAAACTATTGATAATGTCCTGGATATGGTTAAAACCGAGCAAAAAGATAAACTGGAAAAAAGAGACCAAACCAATTTAAATGACTTGATCAAAGAAGTTTATAGCGACCTGGAGATATTTGCGCAGAAGCGCAAGCAGTTCCTGGTCCTGGAGCTTGACCAGAAATTACCCTTGGCCAAGATGAATAAGCGGGAAATGAACCAGGTATTGACTAACCTGGTCATGAACGCGATAAAATTCACGCAAGATGAAGGCAAGATCACGATCAGGACCAAGACATTCCCGGATAAGATCCAGGCGGAGATCGCTGACACTGGCATCGGTATCCCGGAAAATGAGTTTGAAAATATTTTTGAGAGCTTTTATGAAGTGAAATCTGATGACCAGCATTCATCCGGTACTTTTGAATTCAAAAGCGGATCTCTGGGTTTGGGCTTAACCCTGGTCAAAAGGATTATCGAAAATTATCAGGGTAAGGTGTGGGTAGAAAGCGTGGTAGGCAAAGGAAGCACGTTCTATTTCACTGTGCCCTTGGAAAAAACAGAGGGAAAAAAATGAGCCAGTATAGCGAAAAAGTAATGGAGCATTTCCGTAACCCGCACAATGTGGGCGAGATGGAAAATCCGGATGGCATCGGCCATGTGGGTAATCCTGTTTGCGGGGATATTATGGAGCTGTATATTAAGGTAAAGAATGATATTATCACTGATGCCAAATTCAAGACCTTTGGCTGCGGGGCAGCCATTGCCACCAGCTCTATGGTCACGGATATGGTAAAGGGTAAGACTATTTCCGAAGCACTAATCATCTCTAATAAGGCAGTAGCCGAAGCTTTGGGCGGACTTCCTCCGGTCAAGATGCATTGTTCGGTCCTGGCGGAACAAGCGCTTAAATCAGCTATTGATGATTATTATAAAAAAATAGGCAAGCCATCACCAGTCAATCCAGATGATATATGTGATGAGCACTGCACGAAATAGCAATTTTCATAACCCTGTTAATGCTATATTCAGCTTGACAGGGTTAATTATTTATGGTATTGTCTACTTATTAGATAGAGATTATATAATATTACTTGGTTGGAAGGAGTCAGGGGTATGGCTAAGACTTATGAAGAAATAAATGAAAAGATCAAAAAAGGACAGGCAGTAGTAGTGACGGCTGAAGAAATAATTGATATTGTCGCGGAAAAGGGTTTAAAAAAAGCTGCCCATGAAGTGGATGTGGTCACTACCGGAACCTTTGGGCCGATGTGTTCGAGTGGGGCTTTCCTTAATGTCGGACATTCCACTCCACGCATTAAGCTTGGCGGCGGCCATGCGTATTTAAATAGCGTTCCGGTATATACAGGGTTAGCGGCAGTGGATGTGTATATTGGCGCTACGGCTATACCTGATGATGATCCGCGCAACAAAGTATATCCCGGTGAATTTAACTATGGCGGTGGTCATGTTATCGAAGAACTGGTTGCTGGTAAAGACCTGGTCTTAAGCGCTACGGCCTATGGCACTGACTGCTACCCGCGGAAAAAGCTGGAGACCCTGGTTAATATCCAGGATATCAATGAAGCTATTCTCTTCAGCCCGCGCAATGCCTACCAGAATTATAATTGTGCCGTGAACTTGACTGATAAGATCATTTATACGTATATGGGCGTCCTGCAGGCAAATCTCGGCAATGCCAATTTTTGCAGTGCGGCGCAGTTGTCGCCGCTATTGAATGATCCGCTATATAAAACTATCGGGATTGGCACCAGGATTTTCCTGGGGGGCGGCATTGGCTATGTAGCCTGGAACGGTACCCAGCATAATCCGGCGGTTAAGCGCAAAGAAAATGCTGTGCCGCAAGCTGGAGCCGGCACTCTTTCGGTAATAGGTGATCTCAAACAGATGGATCCAAAATACCTGAGGGGATCTTCTTTCCTGGGATATGGTTCTACTTTGACCGTCGGTATTGGCGTGCCTATCCCGATTTTGAATGAAGAGATTTGCCAGTATACCGCGGTCCGGAACCAGGATATCTGGTGCCAGATCGTGGATTATGGAAAAAATTATCCCAATAATATTGCCGGCAGCCTGGGGGAGGTTAATTATGCCCAGCTGTTCAGCGGGGAAATAGAATGCCAGGGCAAAAAGGTCCCTGCTTCCCCGATATCCAGTTATTCAATGGCCAGGGAGATAGCGGCTGCATTAAAAGATTGGATCAAAAAAGGAAGTTTTGAATTAGCTAAACCAGTGCAAAACCTGCCTGGCCCAGGTAATGGGGCTATGGCTAAACTCTTAAAAGAAAGACCAATTGCCCC
>DJVG01000023.1 GCA_002441095.1 Elusimicrobia bacterium UBA6262 | reverse complement strand
GTATCAGGTAGTGGTTATCAGGTTAACAGGGAATCAGGTAAATACCTGATATTCTGATTTCCTGATATCCTCTTCCTGGTTTCCTGATTACCTGATCTCCTTATTTATTAGCTCTTCCCACCGACCAGTGTTTCCTTAAATACCTGGTCTATATGCTTCACGGTTATAAATTTGATCTTTTTCTGCACGTAATCCGGGATCTCTTCCATGTCTTTCTTGTTGTCTTCCGGTATGATCACGGTCTTGATGCCGGTCCGGTAAGCGGCCAGCACTTTTTCTTTCAGGCCGCCGATCGGCAGGACATGCCCGCGCAAGGTGATCTCTCCGGTCATGGCAATACTTTTCTTGACTGGTTTATTCGTCAGCGCGGAAAGTATCGCTGTCGCCAGGGTAATTCCGGCACTGGGCCCGTCTTTAGGAATGGCCCCTTCCGGCACATGGACGTGGATCTCTTTGTCTTTCAGGAAATCCTCTTTCAGCTGGTACTTTTTAGCATTGGCACGGATGAAGCTCAACGCCGCGTGAGCAGATTCCTGCATCACGTCGCCCAATTTGCCGGTCAGGGTCAATTTTCCTTTGCCTTTCATGATCGATACTTCTATCGCGAGGGTGTCACCGCCTACTTCAGTCCAAGCCAGGCCAGTTGCGACTCCCACTTCATTCTCTTCCAGGTGATCCGGATGATATTTGGGTATCCCCAGGTATTTATGAATATTATCCTTCTTGATATCCAGCGTCTTCTTTACCTTTTCTTTGACGATCTTTTTCGCTACCTTGCGGCACAAGCTGGCAATTTCCCGCTCCAGGTTGCGGACACCGGCTTCCCGGGTATATTCTATGATCATTGACTGGATGGTCTCATCATTATATGTAAAGGAATTCTGTTTCAAACCATTCTCTTTGATTTGCTTGGGAATTATGAACTGGTTAGCGATCTGTATCTTTTCTTCAGTCGTATAGCCGGGAAAATTAATGACTTCCATCCTGTCCAGTAACGCCGGCGGGATGGAATACAGGGTATTGGCCGTAGTGATGAACAAGACATCAGACAGGTCAAAATCAACTTCCAGGTAATGGTCATTAAAAGCATGATTTTGTTCCGGATCCAGCACTTCCAGCAAGGCTGAAGCAGGGTCACCGCGGAAATCCAGCCCTATCTTATCCACTTCATCCAGCAAAAATACCGGATTCTTGCTCTTAGCTTTACGCATGGACTGGATGATCCGGCCAGGCAATGACCCGATATATGTCCGCCTATGCCCGCGGATCTCAGCTTCATCCCTTACCCCGCCCAAAGATATCCGGACAAAATTACGTTCCATGGCATGGGCGATCGAACGGCCCAAAGAAGTCTTACCGGTACCCGGAGGCCCGACAAAACAAAGGATAGGCCCTTTGATCTTACCGGACAGCTTGCATACAGCCAGGTATTCCAAGATCCTTTCCTTGGCTTTTTCCAGGCCGAAATGCTCGTCATTCATTATTTTTTCTGCGTGCTCAATATTAATATTATCCTTGGTCTTTGCTGACCAGGGTATAGATACCAGCCAGTCCAGGTAGGTGCGCACCACCGTCGCTTCAGGTGAATAAGGCATCATCTTTTCCAGTCGTTTCAATTCTTCCCTGGCTTTTTCCTCCGCCTCTTTGCTCATCTTGACATCTTTCAGCTTGCGGTACAGGTCATCCAGCTCCTTGCCATATTCATCTTTTTGCTTCAATTCTTTCTGGATGGCTTTCATCTGCTCGCTGAGGTAATATTCTTTCTGGGATTTCTCGATCTGCTGCCTGACCCGGCCCTGGATCTTGCGTTCTATGCCCAGGATCTCGTTTTCCGAATTCAGCACTACCATCAGCCGCTCCAGGCGCGCCATGGGCTCATCCAGGGATAAGAGATCCTGCTTATCCTTGATCTTTATATTCAAGTGCGCGCAGATGGCATCCACCAGCGCATCCGGATTCTCCAGGTTATTGACTGACATCGCCATTTCGATCGGCAGGCGCCGGTTCAGCTTGACATACTGTTCGAACTGGCCGACCACATTGCGCATCAATGCTTCCATCTCCGGGGTCTTCCCCGCCGGCGAGACAATTTTCTTTATCTTCACCGAAAAGAACTCATTGTTAGGCAGGTATTGCTCTATTTTCACCCGCGCTATGCCTTCCACGAACAGCTTGATGGTCCCGTCGCCCATTTTCAGCAACTGCAGTATTTCTGCCACTGTCCCGACATCATAAATATCCGCTATTTGCGGGTCTTCCTGCGCCGCTGTTTTTTGGGTGGCCAGTACTATCAACCGCCCCTTGGCCATAGCTTCATCCAGGGACTTGATCGACTTCTGCCGCCCGACGGACAAAGGCACTACCATATAAGGGAATATAACTATATCCCGGACCGGCAATAATGGCAAAGTCTCGGGTATCTCTATCTTTTTTTCCGTATTTACTTGATCAACCATGCTTCTCCTCTATTTTTGCTTTTCGCTTTTCTATACGCTACCCGCTAAACGCTGTACGCTTTTACTACTTGTGTTCCTTAATGATCTCATCCACCAAACCGTATTCTTTGGCCTCCTCCGCGCTCATGAAATAATCACGGTCAGTGTCTCTCTTTACCCGTTCAGCCGATTGGCCGGTATGCATCGCGATCAATTCATTGATCTTGTCCTGCATCCTGAGAATTTCCTTGGCCTGGATCCCGATATCGCTGGCCTGCCCCTGCGCCCCGCCCAGAGGCTGGTGTATCATCACCCTGGCATTAGGCAGGATAAATCTTTTTCCCTTGGTACCGCACGATAGCAGGACGGCGGCCATACTGGCAGCCTGTCCCATGCAAATGGTCGACACAGACGGCTTAATGAACTGGATCGTATCATAGATAGCCAATCCTGCCGTCACCGAACCGCCGGGAGAATTGATATAAAGGGAAATATCCTTACTGGAATCTTCAGCAGCCAAAAACAACAGCTGAGCAATGATCAGGTTAGCTACATCATCATCGATCGGCGTACCGATAAAAATGATCCGGTCTTTCAATAGCCGGGAATAAATATCAAACGCTCTCTCCCCGCGCTGCGATTGCTCCACTACCATTGGAATTAAGCTCATTGTTTCCCTCCATTCAACATTAAACTACGGCTATCAGGTTATTAGGGTATCAGGTGGTGGTTATCAGGTTACCAGGGAATCAGGTAACTACCTGATATTCTGATTTCCTGATGTCCACTTCCTGGTTTCCTGATTACCTGATCTCCGTATTTATTTCTCTTTTTTCTCGCGTTTCTTAGCTACTTCAGTTATATGCGCGTTATCAACCAGGAATTTATAGACTTTATCTTCGATCATCTGGCTGATTATCTGGCCCTGGTATTTATTAAAAAATTCGGTAACTTCCTCAGGCGTCTTCTTATATATTTCCCTGGTCTTGTCCATTTCCTGGCGCAGTTCTTCTTCCGTTATTTCCATTTTCTCGGCATGCCCTATGGCCTCCAGCAAGAGCAGGGTTTTGACCTGCCGCTCGGCATCATGCCTGACCTTGGCCCGCATGATCTCTTCGGTCAAGCCCAGCGCCTCAGTCGTGCCGCCCTGCTGGGTAATATAGCTCTTAGTGCGGTCCACCAGGTAATCCACCTGCTTTTCTACCAGCACATTCGGCAAGGGGAACTCATGAGCCGCGATCAGGCTATTCACTATCTGTTCTTCCACCTCTTTCTTGATCCGTATTTCTTCCTGGCTCAGGATATTCTTTTTGATCCGTTCCTTCAGCTCGGCCAGGGTAATATTTTCACCGATCTCTTTGACAAATTCATCATTCAGCTCAGGCAATTTCTTTTCCTTGATCTCATTGATGGTTATCTTGACCGTGACCTCCTTGCCAGCCAGTTCTTTATTCTTGAAATCAGCCGGCATGGTCACCTTAATTTCTTTTTGCTCGCCCTTCTTCATACCGACCATCTGCTCGGCAAATTTCGGCAATAACTGGTCATCTTCTACCTGGGCTATCTGGTTCTGGACCTTGGTCTCGCTCACCGGCTGGCCCTCATGGAACATTTCATAATCCAGCGCTACAAAATCGCCTTTTTTCACTTCCTCATGGCCGGCTATTTCCAGCTTGGCCGCCCTTTGGCGCAGGTTTTCCAGCGCCTCATTGACTTGTTCGTCCGTGACTCCCAGTTTTTCCTTTTCTACTTTTATCCCTTTGTAATCCTGCAGTTTCACTTCTGGCTTCACTTCAAAGGTCGCCTTGAATGTCAACTCCTTATCAAAGTCAAATTCCAATGCTTCCACATCAGTCTCACCGACCGGTATAAAATTATTTTCCTGGGCCACATGCTCAATGGCCTCTGGTACCAGCTTCTGCAGCATTTCATCCCGGGCTACTTTGGCAAAACTCTTCCGCACCATGTCTGCCGGCACTTTACCCTGCCTGAAACCGGGCAATACTGCCACTTTTTGGATCTGTGAAAAAGCGGCATTGGACCGCTCCTCGATTTTTTCTTTCGGTATAGCTATTTCCAGGCATACTTTACACGGCTCCGGCCTGGTCACCGTTGCTTTTAAACCAAGTTCGCTCACTTTACGCTCCTTTAAATTCAGTTACGAGTTAACTGGTTTCGAGTTTCGAGTTTAGCAAAAAGCCTATCATTTATAAAGCTATTTCACCTTAACCCGCAACTCGCAACCTGGAACTCGCAACCTGCTTTATATACTTGCAAATATTTCATCCAGTATTTTCACGCTGGCCTTGATCTCGCTCAGCTTGGCTGTGATCGGCGGCAAGAGACGTATCACTTTATCCGCGGTGCAATTTATCAGCAATCCCTTATCCCGCGCCTTTTCCACAATATCTGCGCCTGCCATTTCCAGCTCAATGCCGATCATCATGCCTTTGCCGCGCACATCCTTAACGAATTTGTACTTGCCTTCAAAATTAGTCAATTTTTCCAGCAATATTTTCCCCATCCGGGCCGCATTATCCAGCAGTTTATCTTCGGCAATAGACTGCAATACGGCTTTAGCCGCAGCGCAGCATACTGGATTACCGCCAAAGGTTGAAGCATGGTTTCCCGGCTTGAAATACCCGGCTATTTCCGGTATAGCCAGCATCGCGCCGAGCGGCAATCCGCCGCCCAGTGCTTTAGCCAGGGTCATCACATCCGGCTTCACGCCAAAATGCTCATAAGCAAAGAGTTTGCCGGTCCGGCCAATCCCAGTCTGCACTTCATCGAAGATCAGCAGGATATTATTGTCATCACAGATCTCCCGCAATCCCTTGATAAAGGAAATTTCCCCGATATTGACCCCGCCCTCTCCCTGGATCGGCTCTACCATGATGGCGCAGGTCTTTTTGGAGATGAGTTTGGTTACTGAACCCAGGTCATTGAACTTGGCATACTTGAATCCCGGGGTCAGCGGCTCAAATCCCTGCTGGTATTTGGTCTGCCCGGTAGCGGTGATGGTGGTCAGGGTCCGGCCATGGAATGATTCCTCCATGGTAATGATCTCGAACTTACCCCCGTTCTCACTGCCCCATTTGCGCGCCAGCTTGATCGCTCCTTCATTAGCTTCCGCGCCGCTGTTGCAAAAGAATACCTTGCCGCCAAAATGCTCACCCAGGATCTTGGCCACATACAGCATTGGCTCGGTCATGAAAATATTAGATGTATGCATGATCGTGCCAGCCTGTTCTTTGATAGCCTTCACTATTTTAGTATTGTTATTGCCCAGGTTATTGACTGCCAGGCCGCTGAAAAAATCCAGGTACTTATTGCCGGCGCTATCCCAGACCCAGGAACCTTTTCCCTTGACCAGCAGCAACGGCTGCCGCTTGTAGGTCGAGAAAATATATTTTTCATCCATGTTTTTAGCTTGCTTATAATCCATTATAGTCTCCTGTCTCACAAATTCCTTTTTATTTGAAAGTCATATTTGAGTCGAATTCAAGGAACGACGACGAAGTCGTATCCACTGCGATACTTCGAGGAGGAGTGACACAGAAGTCGGCCAAAGATGACTTTCCCGAAAGGCTGGGTGCTTTTGCCCAGATACTGCGTTACTCGTCTCTTACGTACCGCTGCGGGTACGCCGCGCTCCTCGCGCCTTGTCTCTGTCTAAAATCCCTCCAGCAAATTTAAAGGAATTTGTGAGACAGGAGACTGCTCCCATCATCCTTTTGTAAAACGCGTGCCTAATTGATTGGTGGTACTTATTATCTTCAGTATTGCATGAGGAACCCGCCCATCGATGATATCGATCTCGCGTACCCCTTGCTGTAATGCCTCGCGGCAGGATTTGATCTTAGGGATCATTCCTCCGGTCACTATCTTACCCTTGATCAATCCAGCTACCTGGCTGGCCTTGATCACCGGAATAGTAGAAGAAGAGTCTTCTGCATTAGCCAGTACTCCTTTGACATCAGTCAACAATACCAGCCGGTCAGCTTTGAGGGCCTGCGCCACTTTCGTCGCCACCATATCAGCATTGATATTATAGGTCTGTCCCTTGGCGTCAGTGCCCAGGGATGACACCACGACGACATGTTCATTCATCAGGGCTAATAACAGTTTAGTATTCACTTTAACCACTTCACCGACAAATCCGAGATCATATTGCGTTTTTATCTTCTTAGCCAGCAATAATTTCCCGTCTTTGCCGCTCAAACCGATCGCTGAGGCCCCCAGGCTATTCAGTGCCCCGACAATATCCTTGTTCACTTTGCCGGAGAGGACCATTTCCACTATTTCTATAGTCTTGGTATCAGTCACCCGCAAGCCATTTAAGAATTTCGGTTCTTGTCCCACCATCTTCAGCATGGCATTTATTTCCGGCCCGCCGCCATGACAAATAACTATATGATAGCCTCTCTCCCACAGAGCGGCAATATCCTTGAAAAATCCTTTTTTTATCGTCGGGTTAACAGCAATGCTGCCCCCGAACTTTACCACCATCGTCTTCTTCATTTTCATTTTATCCTTTAACTCGTAACTCGCAACCTGGAACTCGCAACTTGTTTATATAAAGCAACAAACCCGCATCACCTGCTCTAGCGGGCTGGTTTTATTATATCATATTTATATCCCCTGTGGCAAGCAACTTATTGTTCACTTACTGCTTTTCACTTTTAACCAATCGCCATTAGTCGTAAACCGGATATAGCCATCCCTCGCCGTACTCCACACCCTCTCATCCTCCGGCATTACCCTGCTCGACACCACCAGATATCCACTCTGGGGCAAAGTCTCGCCCATATTCTTGCCATGATTCGGCAGCTGCACCACATCCGTCCGTATCCCAGCCGGGATATGGCCATCACTGGTAAACAAAAAACTCTTTTCTTTATACACCAGCCTGGTCATCAGGCATTGGCCATCTCCAGGCAGACTCTCCAGCCGCATCTCCGGGCCCAATTTGAGCATCTCCCCGCCCTGCCATTCTTGAACATATATTTTCTTATCCCTGATCTTGACCAATAAATCCCGCATATAATCCTGCTGTAGTCCTGATACATCCATGACCGGCATGATCACCTGCCGCACCGGGAATTTATCCAGCACAGCCAGCAATCCCTGCACATGATTGTAATGCGGGTGCGTTAATATCACTGTGTCCAGCGAACTGATGCCCTGGTTCCACAGATATGGCGTTACTCTCCGGTCAGCGATATTATATCCTGGGTCCATTCCTCCGCCGCCATCAATTAGCACTACTGCCTGGCCAGGCAAATGCACCAGGATACTGTCTCCCTGGCCGACATCAAGGAATGAGACTGCTAATGGCCGGTAAATTGCCTGCTGTACCGCGGCATTCACCAGCACGCAGCCAGCCAGGCTATAGGCCAGGTATTTCTGCCGGTACCCGCTCCGCCACCACCATAGCCCGCTGTAATAAACTGCCAGCGTGACTATTCCCGGAGTCGCCAGATAGACAAAGGCATACGGGAAACGATCGAAAAATCGCACGATACCTAATAACAAAACCAGTAAATAATGATTCAATTGGATGATCACATTACCCAGAGGAGCAAACAACAGCCGCAGGAAATACGAGGCAAAGCCAACCCCGGTGATCACTCCTACCAGCGGCACCACTGCCAGGTTAGCCAGCGGCGAAATGATGGAAAACTTATGGAAATAATAAATGATGAGCGGAGTCACTGCGGCCTGCGCCCCCAATGTGACCGCCAAACTACCGCCCACGACTTTGCCCAGCGGCCTGAGCATGGACATCAGACTGGGAGTGAATAATATTATCCCCAGCGTCGCGGCAAAAGAAAGCTGGAACCCGACATTGAACAAGTTGCCAGGGTCATAGAGCAGTAATAATAGTCCGGCCAGGAAAAGGCTGTTAAGCATATCCCGGTCCCGTTCCAATATCACCGCAGTCAGGCCGACTATAGCCATGACCACTGCCCGGTTTACGCTGGCTTGCGAGCCAGTCACCTGGGCGAATATCAACAGGATGAATATTAAGAGGAAAGAAGCCTGCTTTTTCTTGCATCGTAAAACTACCGTAAGCAGGAAAAAGAATATAACCGCCACCATCCCCACATGCAAACCGCTCACCGTCAATACATGCATTACACCGGTATCAGAGAACATCTCCTTTATTTCCCGGGATATTCCTGTTTTCTCTCCGAGCATGATGCCCCGCAGCAGCGCTGACGAGCCTGCCGGCAAACCATGGCTGATATTCCCGGCCATATTCTTCTGCAATGCTTTGACCCAGGAGGCCTGGGGCGGGACTACGGGGACAGGAGTGGCCGGGCGCCACCACCAGTTCGCCGCCAGGATCATACCTATAAACACTAAAGTAATTACTGCTATCAGCCGCAACTTATACTCCCCTAAAAATATGAAGCACCACGACTTCGAAAGTCGTGGTTGCGAAATCCGCCTTAGGCGGAAAAAAAACCGCCCGCCAACGTTCTCTGGCGGGCCTTACTTTGTTTTCTCTTACCACTCTACCACTTACCACTTTATGACTTTATAATTTAAACCCTGTCCCCAGGGTCTTCAGCTCTGTCACCAGCGCGTCTATCTCTTCCTTGCTCGCTACTCCCTGACCGATCTTGGTCTTCATATCTTCCAGCTTAAAGATGATCCTCTGCAGGTGTTCACGGTCACTCAACATCTTCCCCTTGAGATCATCGAGCATACTGTTAAACCTTTGGGCAATTTCCTTGAATTCATCTCCCTTACGCAGTTCTACTTTCTGGGTCAGGTCGCCTTCGGCAATCCTGATCATGCCGTTTTCCAGATGCATCAACGGCCCGGCTACTTCATGGGAAATAAAGACACTGACTATTATCACGGCTAATAATATCATCGGCAAGCTGCGCACCAGCATCTGGTTATATTTTGTCACCAAGTCCACTACATCGCCGGTCCTGGTCTTTTCCAAGATAATAGAACCAGCTTCATAATAGAGATTCCAGCCTACCACGGCTACGACAAACAAGATGGAAAAAACCATCAAGGCAGCATATTTGAATTGATAGGTAGCTTTAACCAGATAATTCTTTCTTCTTTGCATGAGTGCCTTCTTGGAGATTTTAGTGCAAGACTTCGTTTCTTTCTTTGGCAATAATGCCCTTATATAGATGAGGACAAAGCTCGTACAACTTTTGGTAAGCCTCGTCTAATTCGACATACAAGGTCTCTTGTTCCGACTGGCTTCTCTCCAACTCCTCTTCAAGCTCCCGGATCTTATCTTCTAAAACCCTGGACGTTTTTATTTTCGTCCCCCGATCCGCTATGAGTTTTTCACTCGCCGCAATTTAAAAAACTGTTACAGCATTATATTAATCCTATGCTATAAATTAGTCAAGAAAAAAATAACTAATACTATATATTGTTTAAATCTGGGCTGTAACCGCAAGATTTAGTGGTAGGTAGAGTTTATTACTTTATCGCTGCCAAACGTTTACTGGCTTCTTTGGCCCATGGGCTTTTGTTATATTTGTCCACAATAAGCTGGTAATTTTCTTTGGCTTTGGCCTGGTCCTTCAGCTTGACATCATACGTCGCGCCCATGGTCATCAGCCATACCGGCGCCTCTGGTGATTGGGGATATTTAGTCATCATGGTATTTAACACTGCCACCAAGTCAGCCCAATCGCCCATGACCATATGCACTTCGGCCAGCAGATTGCCTGCGCTATACGCTGCCTGCGGCAAAGCTGCGGCATTGGCGATCACTTTCTTGTAATCCTGTACCGCCTGGTGATAGGCACTTGCGGCATTCGCCTTATCTTTCTTGCTCATGTAATAATTGAGCAAGTAGGCCGGTATTTGCAGCCCGGCCTTAGTATCAGGATATTTATCAAACGCTTCCCTGAATATCTTGGCGGCGGTGCCCCAATCATTCAACTGCTGATAGCAGGAGGCGATGGAAATGAGCACCTTGGCCTGTAAGTCCTTATTATCCTTATATAATGACTGGACCTGGCGGTAACTTTTGATAGCTTCGCTGAATTTACCCTGGACGATGAATAAATTAGACACCATTAAATGCGCTTCTGTCGCCTGCGGCAATTGCGGATACTTCGTAATGATATCCTTAAAGTTAGCCATCGCCTTTTCAAACTTGAACGGCGGAATATTCTTGGGATCCTTAAAAATATCCTCGCTGTACTTAGCCGCCCAGTAAAAAGCTTTTTCCGCCTTATACTGCTGTGAGCATCCAGTTAATACCATAGTAAACAATAAAACTATAATTAATAGTTTTTGCCTGTAATCTGCGCCGCGTCCGCCACGTTCTATTGGCGGATAATCTTTTTTCGTAATCTGTGTAATCATTAGGCTTTAGTCTCTCTCACATTAAGATACAAAATTGTCGCGGATATAGCGATAATGGTATTCACCAGGAAAGCAACCAGTATACCCACCGCCAGGATGACCATGCTCATCTCCGGGAAAAGCTTATCCATCAATTTCGGGATAAATACCCTGGAGATCACGGCAGCCATATAGAATATCACTGGCACCAGCACCAGCAGGACGGATGTGATAAAATAATGGAACACTGTTTTAATGGATTTGCCCGCCGCCCGCCAAAATCCCGCATTCTCCAAGATGATCACTACCGGAGTATACATTAATAGCGTTTCTATGCCGACACTGAACATTAAGTTAAATACCGCCAGTCCCACGCTCCATTTGATCTGGCCCATCTTCAGGAAATACCCTTTGCCGTCCACCAGCCGGGACGCAATGATCCTTCCGGAGAAATGCTCCACCAGGTAAATAACGATAAATGTTACCAAAGTATAGGCCAACAATGGCAGGTACCGGTTAAAAGCGATCTTAAAGTTCTTGCCAAAGCGCAGGCTCATGCCCTTGGCTTCCTGGTTATACATGGATATGGCAATACCAGTCAGGAGCGCGCCAAATATCACCCCGGATATTATCTGCCAAATGCGGAATATTTGCGGCAAAGCCAGCAAATGACCGGGATAATGCAAGGCGGCTTCACCATAGAAAGCCCTGATCGGCTGCGCCAGTACCAGGCTCACCGGCCATTGAGGGGCAAAATAGATAACAGCCATTCCCAGCAATTCGATCAAGCTCAAATACAGGAAAGGCTTGAATAAAGAGGGCTTCTTCCGGAGATTCTGGAAAGTCGCTTTTACTACTGAACTATAAATTTTCATGCTTTTTATTATTGGCATATGGTTATTATACCCTATTTCCTGTAATCTGTCAAATATAAAAGGCAGAGAGTTTCCCCTCTGCCCTCTATATTCATACTATTAGCTTTTCCTGATATCCTGTTATCCTGATATCCACTTCCTAATATCCTGATCACCTGATACCCTTTGCTTTCAACTATTTCTTGCCAAACTTTACTTTGCCATAGCCGATCATTCCCAACAACCCAGTGCCCAACAGCATCATCGTGCCTGGTTCCGGTATCGGATTAGTCGACTGCCCTGGAGTATAAGTACCTTCCAGTTTTGACCAATCAAGATTCAGTTTATCGGTCCCGGTGGTATCTTCCTGAAGCTTAACTACCAGGCTCCAAGGACTCGTCCCACTGATCTCGTCCAGGATATTTTGTCCCAAAACAAAAGAATCAATGGTCCAAACTGTCCCGCCAGAGTTACTAAGTGTCCCAATAGATAAAAGAGCTCCACTTTTCACCAACCATAACTCACCACTCCCACCAGTAGGGGAATAACTATTCCCATTATGTTTGATACTCAAGGTGGCAGAATCCAAAGTAGAGCCAGCTGGTATAGAGCTCAGGGTATGAGTATACTCAAAGCTGTCTACAACTTCAAAATTCGGCCAATCGATTAGATCCAGAAACGGAAGAGCATTGGCTACGCCGGCAATTCCCAAAACAAAAACTAAAGTGAACAACAAAACTAATTTTTTCATCATTTTCACCACCTTTCGGGCTTACTTGTGCTTGTACACAATGTAATTATTAAATTGCATTTATGTTAAAAGTTTACCGCTATAAAAAACGTGAGATTAATCTTCATTAATCTCACGTTTTTGTGTAAATTAAGGACAAACTTAGTTTATTTGATTTTATTTTTTCTTTTCAATCAGCTTTCTCTTACCACGAACGACTTTTTCTCCGTAGGCCTAACAATCCCACTAACCCTGTGCCCAACAGCATCAAGGTACCTGGCTCAGGGATTGGATTACCATTTGTGGCTTCTCTTACTGCCCACTCTTCAAAATTGGCATTATTTGGATAAATTTCGCCGAATCTTGAATACAGGTATACATACTGATAGCCACCGGTGAAGATGTTTTCCGGGAAATAGGCATACATGTCACCCCAGCCCTGGCCGGGATTCAATGCAGAATCCATCTTGATGTAATTATCAGCAGCTGCGCTATCCAATCTCCAGATCAAAGAAGCATCGGCTAACTCCAGGATACCACTGGCATTAAATGTCGTGACCGACTGATTCGGAGTATTAGACAAAAACAGCTGGATCTCATCCACAGAAAGCAAGCTGTCAGTTCCGGCCTGGTTCTGGTGTATATCCAGCAGGAATTCGCGATATGTCCCGCCATATATTGACATTGACGGCACAGCAGTCAACTCCAACTCATGATTGAATACATTAGAAGGGCCATTGTCCAACACATTATTCACCGTAGTATTATAGGCCTCTATGATATCGAGATTGCCGCCTACCCCTATCTGCACGAATGAGTCAATATTGCCGCTGCCAGTCGCACTTAAATCCATCTGCTTAAACCAGGCGCTGTTAAAAAACACCGCAGAGCCGAGAGTAGTCAGATCAATCATCGTTGCTCCGGCTATCTGCACACCCATCAAGAAGATCAATCCTAACAATAAAATTAACTTTTTCATAATTTCACCTCCCATCTATATTACATTTGCATTGTACAATCTGTAAGTATTATATTCTTTTGTTACGAACCACTAACTTCTTTTCCTCCGTAGTCCAAGTAACCCAACCAAACCTGTTCCCAACAGCATCAATGTCCCTGGCTCAGGTACCGGGCGACACACCCTATAACCATCTATATTTCCCGGTAAACCACCACCGGCATCGCGGGTATCCCAAAAAGTTTCTCCGTTATCCCTGCCGCCCCAAAAATCTTCATCCCAGGTAGCCGGACCCGTAGTTTGCTTAATATAGCGAGAGCCATCTACCAGAAACCGCCAACAGCCATCCCAGATAGAATCAGAAGCGAAAGTGAAGCTAAATAAAGTACTATTAGGCACATTAACCGTAGTATTGCCAAAATAGCTCATGATATGATCTGATAATGGGTCTGGTTGATCACTGATCATATGCAGAGGATGAGAAGGATTTCCGGGGATCTCTGCTCCCGGCACTGCCCTAAAACAAGCGCCGTTCGTGTCCACAAATTCAGAATCATGGGTCACATACCACTCATTCTGGTCTGTATATAAACTGGTGATCGTATAAGAAGGCAACATAGGGTAAGCCACCAGGGCCCAAAGTCCCCAGACATACTCATTATTGCTTAAAGGGTCAGTAATATAGCTTTTAATATCTCCGGCAGTAAAATCAACGGTATAGGTGTAGGCCTGACCTAAACCAGCATATACCGGGACCAA
The DNA here is from genome assembly GCA_002441095.1 of Elusimicrobia bacterium UBA6262. Lineage (GTDB taxonomy): Bacteria > CAYTYR01 > UBA6262 > UBA6262 > UBA6262 > UBA6262. The sequence continues at coordinate 7,949 of DJVG01000023.1, read as the reverse complement.
ACCAACAAAGATCGTTATGGCTAAAAGCAATCGCTTAATCATCTACAGCTCCTGACCCAGCCCTATTATATATAACCACAAAAAGCCGCAGGGAGTTTATAGCTCCCAGCAGCTTAAAGTATTCAAATTATTAGGCTTTCTTGCCAAGTCTTGCTTTGCCGTAGCCAAGCAAGCCAACCAAGCCTGAACCTAAGAGCATGAAGGTGCCTGGTTCGGGAATTGGAGTCCCGTTAGTAGGAAGCCCAGCTCCGGGATTAGCCCCTGGCAATGCGCCGCCATCAAGAGATAACACTGACTTAGCCAGCGCCACAGCCCACCAATCTTGGGTGTGAGTTGCGTCTATATCCATCCAGATCTGAAGTCCTGAGGCAATATCATCAAAAAATTCAGAGCCCAGGACAAAAGTAGTATATCCCCAGGCATTATCATTACCGACCAGACTGCCTAAAAGAGTCCATGTAGCAGAGCTATTTTCCCAGGCATAAATATTATCAACTTCAGGTTCAGAATAGGCATCTGCGTCAACATCCCAGGCGCTAATATTCAAGGTAGCAGTAGTGAAAGTGCCGCCAATAGCATTATGTGTCCAGCCCCAGTCTTCGTTATACCAGCGATAATACGGAGCATTATAAGTCTGCGCTTCATCCGGACAAAAATAGCCTGTTGGAGATTGGATCACATCTACAACAGCGTAAGCAGATGTACTGAATATAAACATTACCCCTAAAACGACTGCTATTAATTTTGCTGTTTTCATATTCTCTCCTTTTGCAAGGTCGTTGCGAAATTTTAATTTCCATACGGTATCAGGGTATTACCCCTGATACCGCACAGACCGATCTAATTCATGCGCATTAATTAAATCTTACGCTTTCTTACCAAATCTTACTTTGCCATAACCAACCAAGCCAAGTAATCCTGTGCCCAAAAGCATCAGACTGCTCGGTTCTGGCACTGGTGTAATGTCTGCCATATCATTTCCGCAGAAGTTGGTGAAATGGACATACAAGTTACTCGGATCCCAATCAGCGCCGAAATACGACACTGGGATAGCAGCTTCCAGGAAATAGTGAGCATTGGCATCAGGAGTACTTGTATACACAAACTGAGCCAATCCCAACAGATTACCTGTTCCGATATTCGCCGGATCAGCTATTGGGAAATACTTCCCACCGATCCAGGTCACATTAGAATATACACCACCCATCACATTAGCAGGTGCAGTATACCATCCAGATGATGCCAAACCAGTAGTCTCGAGACCATACTTATAGACGCCAGAACCCATAGGCCCTGGATTTCCAAAGTTGATAGCCAAGTCACCAGCTATGACACTATTAGGATATTCTATTGATGTGCTGCCGAAGCCACCAGCCATAGCTAAATATAGAAAGCTTGCATCCCAAGTGGCATACAGGCCTTCAATATCATACAACTGACCACCCCAGCCAGGGCCAACAGTATCAATTGCTGGATCATTATCCTCAATAAAGGACAAGATCCCGGCATTCGGTGTCCAATCGCTTGCGCCATAAGGTCCAGGAGTTATACCCCAGTCACTTAACACGCCATCAATCACATAGGCATGCGCAGATACAGCAAACAATACTAACATTGCTGTTACAATTAAAATCTTTTTCATTTTTTCACCCCCTCCCTTTACTTACATTTGCATTATGCAATCTGTAATTAGTATATTTTTTTGTACGGTCTTTACCGTGCGCCCTTACCGGTCAGCATCACTACTAATGTGCCAAAGATGATCCTGAGATCCATCAGCAGGCACATCTTCCTGATATATAACAGGTCATAATGGACTTTCTTCTTCACATCACCCAGGGTAGAATCATAATGCTGGCGTACTTGCGCCAACCCGGTAATACCTGGCTTTACTCTCAGCCGCTTATTATATTTTTTGATCGATTTATTCAAGGTAGGTATGATCTGGGCTCTCTCCGGCCTGGGCCCGATCACGCTCATTTCGGCCTTCAGCACATTGATCAATTGGGGCAGTTCATCCAAATGGGTCTTCCTTAAGAACTTGCCTACAGAGGTGATCCTGGGGTCATCTTCCTGGCACCAGACAGCGCCTGTTGTTTCTTCCGCATTCACTTTCATGGTCCGGAATTTATACATGGTAAAGGAGCGTCCAAAGCTCTGTCCGGTCCTGCGGTCAGTGTTCCGGACTGCTTTGCGTCTTTCATTGTAGCGTTTGTTTTCCCCTACCCGGTCCTGCTTAAAGAACACCGGACCTTTGGAGGTCAACTTAATTGCAATAGCTATCAGTATCCATAAGGGGGCAGTGACTATGATAGCTACTCCAGCCATAAATATATCCATGCCTCTTTTGAGCTGCCTGAAGAATCTCCTAAAGCTGGTCACCAGCAAGCCAAAGATCCCACTGCCAAACAGCACCATGGTACCAGGTTCTGGCAATTGGGCTGCATCAGCCGATAGATTCTGTACATAATTTTCAATATCTGTATCCAACTTCTGGGAATTGTCTGTAATAACCAAATCCCAGCTAGTCAGTAATCCATCTATTACATATGCCTGCGCAAGGCCAGACATAAGAAGAGTCAAACTAAATACTATGTAAAATACTACTCTCTTCATTCCCATTCCCATTCCCATTCCCATTTCCCTTTCTTCCGGTTATTCCTGTTTTAGACTTTGTTTGAATCGGTGTAATTTCTTTTAAAATTTGTGTAATCCCTGCCCGCCTCTGGCGGGGTCTTTAGATAAAAAAACGCATGAGATTAACATTATCGTTCAGTTAATCTCACGGTATCGTGTCAACTAACATTCCTTATTATCAAACTATATAGTTGTTTATTTTTAGTGATTTAATTTTAGGTTTGTTTGTTTGTCTATCTTAATATTAGCATAAGAAAGTTTTTTTAACAATTGGCAGATTCCACTTTAAACTGACTATTTTCTACCAGCTGTCTTTCCTGATTCCCTGGTATCCTGATATCCACTTCCTGATACCCTGATTACCTGATTTACTGTTACTACTTCATCTTCTCAGTCAACCAGAGCTTCACCCTGATCCCTTCTTGTATAGCGATATTAATATCGGCATACTTAAGGGATTTGGCTTTACGATAAGCGTGCAATATTTCTACTTCATCTTTGGGAATGCCATTCGACCTGCGTTCTTGCCGTCTCCGTTCCGCCGCATGATCCATGACTTGCCTCCATTAACGGTTAGCATTAACAATCTTATAGTAGCACAACATAGAGCATTTGTCAAGCTTTTTCACTTTACTTTATTGATATTATACGGTTTTTACCGATTATCAACTTAATTTAGCTCTTTTCTGGCCACATTATCCAAAACAGCGATCAAATTTGACGAAAATTGGATATTTTCAAACTTCTTGATCTCGTCGAGACTGGCTTCCACCGTGCTGTCTCCTTGGTCCTTATTTTTGCTCCTGATCACATCAAAAGCCTCAGCCAAGCCAACTATTTGCGCGTCCAGCGGTATAGCGCCCCCCTTCAACCCTTCCGGGTATCCCATCCCATTGTACCATTCATGGTGATGCTTGATGATAGGACTGAAAATTTGCAGATACTCCACATCCTTGACCATTTCCGAGCCAAATTGCGGGTGCTTTTTCAATTCCTTGTATTCATCACGGGTCAACTTGTCAGTCTTGCCTAATATGTCATCGTCCACATTCAATTTACCGATATCATGCAGGAGCCCGGCCATATTCAACAGCTCAATTTTCTCGTCTTTAAATCCCATTGCCTGGCCGATCAACCGGCAAAGCCTGGCCACTCTTGTGCTATGCCCCAGGAACATGGGTATTTCTTTGCCTTCAATGGCGCGTACCATGGCCCTGACTATAAGAGCGCTCACATCCATCAATTCTTTCAAGTCATTGCCTTTCAGCTCCACCCCTACTGTGCCCATGTCCCTGCTAGTAAACGAAGCATCAAGCTTCTTATTTACTTCTGATTCCAGGATGCGGTGATGCCCGCCAGGCGTTTTGAATGACTTGATCTTGCCCTGGTAAATATAATTCTTTACGGTCTGGACACTGACCTTGAGTACATTAGCAACTTCCTTAATGGTTAGAACCCTATGTTCGCGAGGCATATCGTCGATCATACTACTACCCTCTATGCTGGAGTTCAGAGTTCTATACGTGTCTATCAAAACAAAAAAAAACGTGAATAAACGCACGAGTTAATCTCACGTTTTGTGTCAACTAACGTAAACTCTTTGTATTTTACTAATTATATACGCTTTTTATCTCTTTTTGTCAAGCCATTTCTTCATAAAAACGATTTTTTGCTTTTACGGCCATCGGCTAACCGGGAAACGGCTCTTAAGCCTTCTTTTTAATTCATCCTTTTCCATACCTTCTCATACACATCTTTTCTATGCCCTATCTTCAATACAATTATGGTCTCTTTTTCTACCTGGTAGATGATCCTGTAATCACCTACCCGCATCTTCCTGAAGCCTTTTAGGCTTTGCCTTAATGGCTTCCCGGCCTGCACTGGCTCTATAATTAACCTATTTTCAATGGCATCCTGAATCCGCTTCCTAATATTGGCAGGGATCTGCTGTATATCTTCCTCTACCAAACAATGATAAACAATCCGATACCCCATGGCTACTTACCCCATAGCTTTTTATGGGAGACCAGCTTCTTCTTGTGCAGTGTCTTCTCCCGTTCTGAAGCTATCCTGTTCCAATGGCTATCCTCATACTCAGCCAAAGCTTCCCGGATCAAATCCCTGGCTTTTAAGGACAAAGAGATACCCTCTTCCTGCGCCAGGTATTTAATGGTTGTATAAAGCGGCTTATCCAGCACCACATTCAATCTTGGATTCTTAGTAGTCATTTTTCACCTCCTGGGCAAAGTGTAGCATAAGTGATGAACTATGTCAAGCAATAAAAATACCCCAAGCTCCCGCCTGAGGTCTTTGCTTTTACTGCTTTTTGCCTTTACTGGCAACTGCCTCTCGTTTTTACTGGCAACTGTCATTTAAGTATTACAATCTTCCCCTTCTTCTCATGCCCCTGCCATATTTCTAAGTATTTCTATGTCTATCAACATCTGATCGTGAAATTCAGGCAAATACTCCAATATAACATTCCCTTCCCATCCGGATTCGGTAAGATATGCGACTACCTCTTTGCAAAACCCATCTATCGGCAAATGATGCCTATCCTTACCTTTCGCTGAAAGATGAATATTTACGATGTTTCTGTTATAGCTTTTTAGCAACTCCCATATCTTTTGATTATCTGTAACGTGCGCTATATCCAGAGTCATAGGCAGACCGAAACCCACTGTTTCATCTGGAGTAAACACCCTCCTGTTGCCGGTAAAAGTTTCAACCGAGAAGATAACATTCTCATTATATAATCGATTTAGAAACCTGATATTTTTTGCCGCTTGATCTTGTTTAAACTCAGTTTTATTCATATTCTCCGGGTGGACTGTTATTACCTTCGCTCTAAGTGTTTTGGCAAATTCCGCAATTTCCTTCCCCCATACACGGAATTCGTTGTTTGCAATAGGCGCTTGCACAGCATGGATGCTTAAAACTTCTGTTTGATAGCTTTTAATTTTCGCGGCAATATCCTCCAGATACATCCTTACAGGATCGTAAAGTTTCCAATAATACGGCAATGCCAATTCTACCGGTACTTTTACATTGGAAAATCTTTCCTCTACCTGCTCGACTTTTTCGAAGGATTGTCTTACGCCAAATCTAATGATATCTACCCCCTATTACCTCATCTCGACTATCAATCGTTTATGAAATACCTCGGCAAATTTTTTTAACGTGCTTATGCATACATTTTCACGGCCGCTTTCAACTCTGGAAATGTATTGCTGGATAACTCCAAGCTTTTCGGCTAGCTCCATTTGGGTAAAGCTTGAATCTTGCCGTTGTTTTCTAAGCATTTGAGAGATTTGCAACCTCTCAGGGGTAGTAGCCCCTTCATGCCGAATTCTAATTCTAATCCCTTGCTTATGCAGTAAATCCCGTTCATGTTTGTATTGCTTCCGCCAGAAGGATATCTTTTCTTTTGACCAAGCGTCCTTTTCCAAACGTTTCCTGATCACTGGCCATTTTCGGCAAAAATCTGCCTGATTAATAAAACTAAATACTACTTCCGGCTTTTGCACCCGAGATATTAATTTCTCAGCATATATGGAAAACCTTGGATTACCAGGGTCTTTCAGTATGTCCCGAACTTCCTGCTCCTTTAATCTTGTATCCCACAGCCAATTTACTTTCATAAACCAACCTACCTTTCTATCAATCCCGGCAGGACTCTCAGGATCTGTTCATCCAGATACCTGATCACTTCAGCCGTATCGATATTTTCCACTAAATCTAATAATTCCAATTTTAAGTCTGTCCGGTTGAATCCTCTATACCAGGCAGCAAAACGCTCTGCTTTCTCAGAAGAAAAATATTCAAGAAAAAACTCCGCCACCGGCTTATAGTATTTGGAGAGATAATAAATATCAAAAAAGTCTTTTGCTGTTTGCCTTCCTGTGGCAATCACTGTCCCAGTAATGCTTTTTCTTTTCTCTATGCCTATACTGGCTATTATTTTACGATAATAAATATCTTCAATTGAGTGAAGTCCATTTTTAGGCTTTTTAAGGTTAGCGACATAATCCTGCACAAAATCTATTTTTAACTGATGCCCCTCTTTAATCTCCATGAAATAGACTTTCATGGGCACCAGACCCTTTTTATTCTGTTCAGCATCCAACATATACTTATAGCCAGTTTTTTTTGATATAAAGATCATTATTTCATCCGGTTGTTGCCGTTTATATCTCTGACTAAAGAAATCCAGATCTTCTGAAAATCTATGCTGATAATAGAACGCCAAAGCAGTGCCGCCAGTCAGATAGTAGTCTTTATATTTATCAGTCACTATTCGGGCTATACTCTTCTGTTCCCTCTTGACCATATTGATTTTCTTATCCATATTACCCTCCGCTATAATAATACTACTTATAAGTAGTATTGTCAAGTAAAAAAACACCCCAAGCTCCCGCTTGAGGTTTTGTTTCCCGGCTAACGACTCCCGGTCTTTTCTGTCTCTACCTGATTTCCTGTTATCCTGATGACCGGGTATCCGTTTTTATTCTTTCTATCAACTACCAGCGTAGCGAACTATCAACAATCAACAATTTTAACCGCCATCGGCGAACCACCATCGGTCTTTTACCTGATTCCCTGCTCTTACTGCTCTTCGCTTTGACTGGCAACTGCCTCTCGTTTTTACTGGCAACTGTCATTTAAGTATTACAATCTTCCCCTTCTTCTCATGCCCTTCCTCATCCCAGGCATAATATACATAGGCGCCGCTGGCCACATCCTGCCCATACTCATTCTTGGCATCCCAGAAAGCTACCCCATTCTGCTCTGCCAGCTCCCTGACCAGTTCGCCTATTAGGGTGAAGATCTTCACTTTGGCATTAGCCGTCAAATTCGAGATCGTGATCAGCCCGCCACTGGATTTCTTCCAAGGATTCGGAAAACTGTGCACTTGGTCCAGGTTCATGATCGTACCAGTTAAAGCTACCGCGCAATTAGATACTGCTGAGACATTGCCAACCGGATCAACTGCCTTCATGGCAAAATAGTATCTCTGCTTAGCTGGCAGGTTTTGTACTATCATCATTTCTTCTAAGCCTGCTTCTTTAGGTGCAGGGGTATTTTCCAGAGCATTCGCCAAATCCCAGTTGTTGGCATTAATATAGTCAAGCGAATACTTGACCATATAGCTACTGGCTGTGCCACTCGTGCCATTATCGCCTGGCGCGGTCCAGTTCAGCATCACTTCACCGTCAATATCGCCTGGCTCTGCTGTCAGGTCATCTATTTTCCCCGGAGCTATAGTGTCCATGTTCGCAGCTACTATATACTCATATGTGCCGATATCAGGT
>DJVG01000033.1 GCA_002441095.1 Elusimicrobia bacterium UBA6262 | reverse complement strand
ACCAGGTTGATCACCACCAGCATCACTAATATCCCGCCCAATATTCCCGGATCCATTCCTGCGGCCAAAATAGCGTGCAAAATACCGGCGCTTATTAAAGCCGCCGCTATATTCGCTCCCGGCCCGGCCAGTCCTACCTTCACCGTATCCCATCTGGGATTGTGAAAGTTATGAGGATTGATCGGCACTGGTTTAGCCCAGCCAAAGACGAACCTGGACCCGCTCATGATCAATATCAGCGGCAAAATGATCGTGCCGAATAGATCGATATGGGCTATCGGGTTCAGGGTGAGCCGCCCCAGGTACCTGGCCGTAGAATCACCGCACTTTTCTGCCATCATCCCATGGGCATATTCGTGGATCACCAGGCAGAAAAAGAAAATAGGCAAAGATATTAAGATATTTTCCATAGTAAAAAGGTTATATCAACTTTTCGGATAATTGTCAACGACAAATTGTATTTCTTGTTCCCTGGTTTTCACTGTGCCATCCAGACGCGCGCGTAATACGCCCTTTAATATCTCGCGGTACTGCGGTCCCGGAGTATACCCAAGCTTCTGCAGGTCATCGCCGGTAATAGCCAGCTTTACCTTGCTCAGCTTGTTCAGGAAATCAGCCGTCCTCTTCCGGTATAAGGCACTGCCGGTCTTGCTCATCTGGTAAAGCAAAACTTCTACCGGAGTGGAGATAAAATATTCATACATCACCATAGCCGCTAAATTACTTTTGTTGCTGATCTGCTCCAATATCTCCGGCACATGTGATTTAGCTTTGAGCATGATCAGTGCTTCTTCTTTCATAAATTTGAACCTGCTGATCACCTCCCTGGTCTCTTCCAGGGACAGGTCGTCCATCAGGATCAGGAAATATACCAGCCATTTATCGATCGGGCGGTCCACCAGCGGCAAGGTAAAAAGAAAAAGATTATCTTCCATCGCCTGGAACATTTTTTCTGTTTTTTCTTTCAGCTTTATTTGCGGATGGATATACCGCAACAGGTCAAAATGGTCCAGCCGTTTGGTCGCCAGCCAGGGATTATCTTCTCCCATGATCAGGATGATCTCTTCCCGCAGGCGCTCATCAGTCAGTTTGGTGAACAAGTCACTGTTAATGGCATTACGGATAAATTTCTCCGTATCCCGGTCGATCTTGAAATTATACCGCTGTTCAAACCGGATGGCCCGGAAGATCCTGGTCGGGTCTTCGATGAAGCTTAGGTTATACAGTACCTTCACTTTTTTCTGCTTCAGGTCTTTCCACCCGTTGAAATAATCCAGCAATTGCCCGAACTCAGCTGCATTCAGCTTGATCGCCATGGCATTGATGGTAAAATCACGGCGGTAGAGGTCTTCCTTGATCGAAGATGATTCCACTTTAGGCAATGCTGCCGGGAATTCATAAAATTCTTTCCTGGCAGTCGCAATATCTATTTTAAAGGCATCCGGCAAAGTAATAATGGCAGTACCGAACTGCTCGTGGATCTTCAACGCGCCACCCAGTTGATGAGCCAGGGTATTGGCAAAATCCAGGCCGTTGCCTTCGATGACAATATCTATATCCAGGTTTTCCACGCCCAACAGCAGGTCACGCACAAAACCGCCGACCACATATGCTTCATACTTTTTCCGGTCAGCGATAGCCCCTATCTGCTTCAGCAATTCCAGCAGGCGCCTGGGCAGTGTGGTATCCATTAATTGTTGTATTTTTTTTATTTTCACTGTACTCTTCACCGGTACCCTATTCTTATAGCCGCTCAATCCGCGGCGATATATCATCGCCACCAAATCAGAACGGCTCACCATTCCCACTATTTTATTGCGCTGCAGCACCGGCAGATGCCCGATATCATGCTCCAGCATCATATCATGTATCTTATCCAGCGACGCTTCAGCTTTTATGGTAATTACCTGCGTCGTCATATATTCTCTTACCGGCATTGTGCCAAACCCGTGATGAATAGCTTTATCCACATCATACTGGGTAATTATGCCGGTCAGTTTCTTGCCGCTCACTACCGGCAGGGAATTATTGCCGTACCGCACCATTATTTTACGCGCTTCTTCGATGGTGGTATCTTCTTTTATTGTTTTTACCGGGCTGGCCATGATTTCGCTGGCACTGGGAGCCAGGATCACTTTTTCTTTCAAAGCTGCTTTCAGCTCTTCGATCACCTGCCCCATGGTCTTAGCTTTGACATTGGCACTGGCTGCCCACCGGTGTCCGCCGCCGCCAAATTGCCGCATAATTTCACCCACATTCACTTCCTCGATACGGCTGCGGGCAGTGATATAGACTTTGTTCTTTATCTCCGCCAGGACAAACAACACATTTAAATTTATCAGATCCCTGATCTTATGTGCTACCACTGCCAGGTCCGGACAATATTTATCCAGGACCATAGCCGAGATCACGATCTTGACGTTATTGATATAGTAACCCTTAGCTGAATGCACCAGTTTATCCAGCAATTTCAGCTGTGATTTATTTAGCTCAGGATTGATGAAATCAGTGACTGAATTCAGGTCTGCCCCGCGGCCTAACAAAAATGCGGCCATCTCCAGGTCTTGGGCCCGGGTGTCGTTAAAGCTCAGGAATCCGGTATCTTCGTAGATCCCCAGGGCCATTAAAGTCGCTTCTTCGGCAGTCAGCGGCAGGTTCTTTTCTTTGATCTTTTCCACCAGACAGGTCACAGTAGCGCCAGTCTCGTGCATTTCATCAATCTCGCCTTTGATATCGGTGTCGATGCGTGGATGATGGTCATAGATGTGCACCACCAGTCCTTCATTTTCCAGAACCTTTTCTATCCGCCCTAGACGGTTGGCCTGCCTGGTATCGACAATGATCAACCTCTTGACTTTATTAAGTTTGATCTCTCTTTCCTTACGGATCTTAAGCAGGTAGCGGTTCATAGTAATAAAATTCTTGACACTGCGCTCCGGTATGCCGGGCAATACCACTTCCGCCAGGGGATAAAGCTTCTTCGCCGCCAGGCAGCTCGCCAGCGCGTCAAAATCCGCATTAATATGAGTTACTATCAAATCCATGATCAATCCTTATATTTTTTAAACTTCTATCAGGGAACTGGTATTTTTTAGTACGTTGTTTTTATCTTTTTTCAATCAACAATCAACTACGAGCGCAGCGAACTATCAACAGTCTTTGCATTCACGGCCATCGGCCAACGACGAACCATCAACCACGAACGGTATTTCAGCTCTTTCTATCAACTATCAACTACCAGCGCAGCGTTCAATCAACAGCTCTTCCCGCCATCCGCGAACCGCCATCTGCCATCTGCTTTCCTATACGCTATCCGCTACACGCTATTCACTTGACTACGGTATCTTATACCCTTCCAGTATCCTGTTGTTCTTACACATTATCGCTACCGTATGATGCGTAAAGTAAACCATTCCGCTATCATTGTCAATACACATGGCGGCAAACCCGCCCGGATGCTGGGCGCGTAAAGTCAGTTTTTCCTGAAAAGTGCCGTCTTTTAAGTTAAGAACTGTGGCGTTGGCAAAGCGCAAAGAAGAAAACCCGATCAAAGCCGTATCCAGCATATGAGGCAGGACATAGACATCCTTATTGGTATTATAGTTGACCAGGTCTATCCACACCGCATTATCGTAGAACGAGGCCAGTGACCCGGTGGCATTGTACCAGGCGCTGCTGCGCGCCGCTCCCTGCGAGGCAGAGATCAGCTGTCCCCGGCCGCTGGGGCTAATTATGTAGTCCGAATGCTGGCTGCCGGTATGCCCGGCCAGCTTCATATTTGCTAAACTATTCATGCTTTGCGCCGAAAATTCCGCCATAGTAGCCTGGAACTGCATTCCTATCTTCATTAGTCCTGCGCCTAATTTCTGCGCCGCGTCAGCATAATCCTTCGGCATGCCGAAATCCTCGTGACGCCAGACCAGCTGTCCTGTTTTTAAGTCAAATGCGCGCAGATGAAATTTGCCGTAAAAAATAACGTAATCGCGCCAGCGCTCCACATTTTTAGCCCAATGATATTCCGTAGCGTCAAGATCTACGCTCTTTATTTCCTTTCCAGTCAACTCATCCAGCCAGATCACGGCTCCGCGGATGCAGATCACAACTTTGCCGAAACCTACAGCCATGCCCTTGGGCGGCTTCTGTACCCGGTCCCACTTTACGAAAAGGCCATCCCGGTCAATAATATCCCAACGCTTAGCGCCACTGCCGCGCTCACAGGCAATTAGCATTAGTTTAGAACGCTCTTTGTGCAGGATCTGGAATTCTGCGATCACCGTATTATCGGTCACGGCAATAGTATCAGGAGCCGCGTTTTTCTCTGTCACCGGCACTGACCAGGCCAGGCCCTTATCTGCATCCAGGAAATATATTCCTTTAGCTGTAGCCATTGCCGCGACTTTATCATCCGCATACCAGACCGGTACCGAAGCTGATTCGGCCTCTACCGTAGCGGTAAAAGCCACATTAAAGCTTATGGACTGTGTCTGCCGGTTGATCAGTATGGCCCGGCCGCCCGCCGCTATCCAGACAGAATTATCCGCCGTCGTCATCACTGATGAAGGCACGACCTTAGGGAGCTGCATTTCTCCCAGGTTCAACTGCCACAACTGACTGCCATCTATGAGGGACATGACCGTAAAAAACACAGGCTGACGATTGTTCCCTTCGTACCAGTTACCGCCAGCGCCAAGTATCATCAGTTCTTTTTTCCCTGTATTAACCGCCGCAGATATACTGACCTGTGGCAATACCACTTTCCAGGCTGTTTCTCCGCTTCTCTTCAGGGCTTGTATCTTAAGCTCTTTTTTATCCTGTTCTATCACTACGGGGAAAGGATCCCCGGAGACAATGCTTGCGCTATTCTCCGAACCAGTCCATACAGTTACCCCGCTCTGGCCGTCTATCAACCGCAGGACAGGCGCTTCCTTCGCCTTCTTTTTGGCAGTGAATACCGTTGTGACCGCGACAAACGTCCCTGGCAAAGCTTCGACTTTAACGATCTTTTCCTCGTCAAATTCCTGCCGCCAGACTTTAAAGGCTTCGCTGTTCTCTGCCTGGTCCAAATTTTCCTGTTTGATCGGGGCTCCGCCGCATGAGGTTAAAAAAGACATACCCAAGACAAAGACAATTGTTAGCCATCTCTTCATCATCTCTTCCCCCTTTAGAATTAATTGGAACCGTCCACTTCCTGATATCCTGATTTCCTGATACCCGTACTTATACCATAAAAAAACCCAAGTGTAAACTTGGGTTTAATTTTAATTTATCATAATCTTGAAATGAGTTACCTAATTACTGAGCATGAACAAACGTTCCCTTTATTTATAGACATTAAACTTTCCGAGACCTGCCCATAAGATAACCAGTAGACAGCGCTACTAAAGCTATTCCCGTCAAAAACGACCAGGGATTCTTTTTAAAGTTTTGATTGATACTAGCGCCAGCTTCGCGTACGGTATTACTGCTTTTTATCACAGCATCGCGGAGCATATCTACTTTCTGGGTGATATTAGCGCCGACCTCATGGTTCTTTCCACCGCTTTTTCTCACAGCTTTGTGCACACTTTTTTCTTTTTGTCCATTCATAGCATCCTCCTTTTCCTTTAGGTTTATAAACAGTTTTTTTCTTTGCTACTGTCCAGCTGTTTTTTCATGGCTATGCCGGTCTTTATGATTAATATGGGGCTTTACTGTATTCTCTGCCTCCAACCAATAGTAAATATCATTACCATTCCTCCGACCATCCTTCTCCCATAATTCATAGGCCTTTACCCTGATGCAATCCAATGCATCTTGCCCATAACAATTATGCTCACCCATACCACGTACCTCCTTTATATTTAGAAGCATATTCTCTATGTCATATTATTTTAGATTGTCCGCCGCGAAACTCCAATTGATCAATTTATTAAGAACAGCGTTAAGGTAATCCGCCCGGCGATTCTGATAATCAAGATAGTAGGCGTGTTCCCAGACATCAATGGTTAATAGCGGCTTTACTCCTTTGGTCAAAGGTACCTCAGCGTTGCTGGTCTTGACCACCTTAAGCTTGCCGCTCTTCAGCACCAGCCAAACCCAACCGCTGCCGAACTGGCTCATGGCCGTAGCCGCCAACTCTTTCTTACATGCATCTACGGTCTCGAAGGAAGTCTCGATCTTTTTCTTTAGTGCCGCGGGCGGTTCTCCGCCCCCTTGCGGTGCCAGACTACTCCAGTAAAACGTGTGGTTCCATGTTTGCGCGGCATTATTGAAGATCGCGGATTTATCAGCTTTACCGGCTGTCGCCATGATGATCTTTTCCAGAGGCAGTCCTGCGAACTTCGTACCGGTTATCAGTTTATTAAGATTATCGACATAGGTTTTGTGATGCTTGCCATAATGGAAAGAAATCGTCTGCGCGGAGATTACAGGGGCCAGCGCGTTATCTGCGTAAGGCAGGGGCGGCAAGAGATGCAAAGCATTTCCAGTCTTATCATTATTCATTTTATTCTCCTATCATCCATTGTTTAACTTTTATTTAACACCTTATTTTCTGCTATCCTGCTATCCTGATACTCGTATTCTAGCTCTTTCTATCAACCGTTTTTAGCCGCCATCCGTCATTTGCCATCCGCGTTCTGCCTTTGTTTTTTCCGCTACCACGTGCCTCCTTTATATTTAGTTGAAGTATCTTCTATATAGGCCTGACCAATAAATAAAGCAATTGTACCTATGTATAATTGTCTCAAAATTCTTTTAAGTATACAATAGTCTAAAGGTGTTTTTTATTGACTTTTTTCTAACTGGGAATTATTATAAAATTATGATAGCTATATCCAAAGTCACCGACTATTTATATGTAGGTTCCAGGGTCGGCCAGGAACATGCCGATGAATTAAAAGTGCTCAATTTCAACCTGATCATTTCCATGATCGGGCAAATTCCGCCTGAAAAGATCTATACCCTGCCGCCTTTTAAAACCCTATAGATCAAAACATATGATACATTTTTTACGCCCATCTCCATCAAGAAACTGCTGATCGGAGTTGAAGCGGCGCTTCCTGTTATTAAAAATAAAGGCATGGTTTTAGTATTCTGCCTGCAAGGCAAACGGCGCAGCGTGGCCATGGCCGCCGCCATTCTTATCAGTATGGGACGTACCAGTGAAGAAGCCATCGACTTATTAACCACTGCCCGTAAGGTAGCTGATCCCAGAAGGTGGTATATCCGCAGGCAGATCAAAGCCTTTGAAAAATATTGGCAGAAAAGACCATAGCTATGGAAAAGAAAATAAAGAATATTCACCTTATTATTAATCCCGCCGCCGGCAAAGACGAAGCTATCTTGCCTATTATCAATACCTCCATGAAAGAAGCCGGCAATCTCCTGAGCCAGGGCAAGCTAAAGAAAAAACCTCTCGATGTGGGGCAGTTTGATAAGCGCTATTTCATTGTGGGAATAAGTCTTGGTTATGGCGCAGATATCGTAAAAGGAGCGGCTCGCGAGACAAAAAATAAGTATGGCATCTTCGCTTATTTTCTTTCAGCAGCAGCGGCCTTAAAGAAAAAAAACCGTCTACCATCTGATGATCGATGGCAAACAGCACGAAGTTAAAGGCTTAACCTGCATTATTACTAATACCGGCAATCTCGGATTTAGCAACATATCTTACGATAAGCATATAGATATCAGCGATGGATGGCTTGATGTCCTGGTCTTACTAAAGGCGAACCTTAGTTTATTTAAGCATTTTGCCACTACCTTGATCAAACGGGAACGTCCGGTCAATTTGGAGCTGGTGGAGCACTGGCAAGGCAAAGAGATCAGTGTTTCCTCAACACCCAAGCAAACAATTCAATGTGATGGCGAAGTATTAAAAGAAATGCCCCTGCAGATCAAGGTCATTCCCGGAGCGATCAATGTCCTGGTCCCCCAAGAATAAAGTCAATTTAGTATTTATACTCTGCAGTTACTCTTATTCCGGCATCTTTCTTGTCAGCGCTATTCCTGTTATCCGTCAACCGCCACTTCAATTCTACACCCAACCGCACCTGCTTAGTCAATACCTTCTCTCCGCCTAATATTATCTTATACCTGTCTTTATCATTTACGCCATTCTCATACCGGTAATAATTCCCTTCTACCCCAGCCCGCGCATTCCAGTCCATCCGCTTAGCATACCGCGCGCCTACTCCCAGCGTCTCCCGGCGGTAATTACTATTCACCCTGTCCCCATACGCCACTTCTTTATGTTTCATATCCAGGGACAGCCACTCATAATTCCAGCCATTACTGATGCTAAACTGCCGAAAATCATTATTCGCCAATAAATAATCCTTCTTCATATATTCATACGCCAGATCAGTCTTGATCTTCTCGCCAATAGTATGCCAGGTCCGGACATTTCCCTGCCAGTATTCATAATCCAGGTCCAGGTCATTATCCTCATCCTTAGTGTCGCCACGGCCTTTTTCCGCCTTTATACTCATGCTCTCTATCCAGATCATGTCTGCCTTGTATTTCAGCCCCATATCCGCCTTATTCTGCGTCCTATACCTATCCTGCTGTCTCTCATCCAGCCTCTCCAGCCTGACCCCGCCAGTCAGCGTCAGCTTGCCATCTAACAAATAATTTGTTCCCCTCACCCTGATGAACCGCCTTACTTCATCCTCCCTGTTGAGATAATTATAATTATTAATCCCCGCAGTCAGCCCTACCGAGGACTTATCCGCCATCTTCCACGTGATCCCCGGCGCTACCATTACCTGGTCATAATCCCCGGCAGCATTATCCTCGTACCGTTTCCGCCTAACCTTCATATCGAGGTCGAGTTTCACTGCAGGATCTAACCAATAAAATATCCCGGCATTCAATACCCGGGAATCATTGTTTAGGCTATTTAATTTTTCATACTTTTTTTCATATTGAAAACCACTGATTCGATAATGGGTTCTCTTAGAATCCATGCTGAGTGCAATCGAAGCATTATGATACGTATAGCTGTCATCCAGCTCCGGTTCATAGTCAGATTCATCCGTCGCCCTTGACCCTGTTTCCGCATAGCCAGAAAGCGTTATTTCTGATTTGTTCTGAGCCTCCGCCATAGCCATCCCCGGCAGAAGAAGTATCATCATACCTAATATGAATATTAATTTATCTAATTGTTTGGAATAGTTCTTGCACAAACTTATAATATGCCTCCACTCTCATATTATCCTTTTGGTTTTATTTTTAAATATCTCTGTTATGAGCTGATCCTCATCCTTCTGTCTCTTTTTCAACTCCTCCTGAGTCATATTCACAATATTTATTTCCCGGCCGATACTCTTTTGTAGGTCATGTAAAGCTTTTTCTGCTTCTATAATGTTGTGTTTTCCAACCAACAATAGATCTATATCACTTTCCGGGCCGAATTTATTATTAGCATAAGACCCATATATGTAGGCTTCCTTTAACCCTGTGAGATTAGTCAACTTGTTGGTAATACTTAATTCTATGCCAGCTGTCTTAAGAAAGATCTTCTTGTATTCTTTATATAATGCCTCCTGATGGTTAGCGGAGAAATATCTTTCCTTGCCGGCATACTCGCTTTTAAGGATCCCCGCCTCTTCCAGGCGCAGCAATATCCTATAAGCATTTTTAGCCTCTTCGCCAATGATCCTGGCTAATTCATTCACATAGGCCTTCCTGGTCTCATTCAGGAAGAAGTAATTCAGTATTTTTTTCGCAACCTTTGACCGCACATTGAGCATCATCATTCCCTCTTATTACCATGTTTATGGTATAAACATACCATAAGAGATACTAGATGTCAAGTAAAATTAACCGCTAAAAGTCAAACCTTCCGCCAAGACCATCCCCGGCAGAAGAAGTAAAAGCACTGCTGTGATAATGATCTTGAAAGTAATTTTGTACCCCTTATTGATTCAGCCATATCCGGTGAATGGAAAGTATTATTACCTGCAATCCCGGCAGCTGCATGGTATATTTAAACCCTAATTGTTCCAGTCCGGTATAAAACACGCTGTTGAGTCCCAGCCAGGAAATTAAAACTATTATTATCCCGCCGGCTGATAAGCTCCCCCGCCGGTTCAACAAAAAAGCCAATAACGGGATCGAGAAAAAATAGGTCACATAAGGCAGTAAATTGACAAAGCTGACCATTATGGAAATCCAGATCGCCTGCCGGAAAGACTTATCTATGTCAAAAAACTGGAACATTATCCATAAGCCGACAGTGGATACTGCCACCCCGGCCAGAAAATTAATTATATACGTATGAATACTTGCGAACGGCATTTGATTACTCCCTTTATTCCTTATGTCCCCAGATTCCATTGTACTTATATTTCGACCGAAGGTCGCCCGCCGACGTATCAGTGGCGGGCACATTTCAAGTGCAGATATTCTTGTCAATAATTTAGCCCTGACCCCAAATCACTACCCTAGTGCCACGTCCAGTATCATCATCACCAGAAATCCCAGCATCGCGCCTCCCGTGGCCAGGTCAGTATGGCCATGACGCTGTGATTCTGGTATTACTTCCTCCACCACCACGAAGATCATGGCTCCCGCGGCAAAAGCTAACGCATACGGCAATAATGGTTTTGCGCTCAGCACTGCGGCTGCCCCGGCTATTGCTGCCAGCGGCTCCACTATCGCGGATAGCTGGCCATACCAAAAGCTCTTTAAAGCACTCACCCCATCTCGCCGCAATGGCACGGAGACGGCGAAGCCCTCTGGGAAATTCTGGATCCCGATCCCAAGCGCTAAGACTATAGCTGCCGGCAAAGTAGCCGCCGGGAAACCAGCTGCCGCGGCGCCAAACGCCACTCCGATCGCTAAGCCTTCAGGAATGTTATGCAAGGTGATCGCGGCTACGAGTAAGGTAGTACGCTTCCATGAGGTTTTAATACCTTCAGCTTCAGACATGGGAAAATCAATATGCAGATGCGGCAGTATCTTATCCAGTAACCTTAAAAATATCGCTCCCAGCAGGAACCCGGTAGCAGCAGGTATCCATGAAGCTATGGCATGATCTTGCGACATTTCTATAGCCGGAGCCAGCAACGACCAAAAGCTGGCCGCCATCATGACTCCCGCGGCAAAACCAAGCATGGCATCCAGTACCTTCTGATTAGCCGTCCGGATCGCAAAGACACAAGCGGCACCAGCGGCGGTCAGCGCCCAGGTGAAGATACCAGCCAAGCCGGCTTGCCAGATAGGGTTAAGGCTATAAAAGAAGTCGATCATAAAAATTATCCTTCTGCGGGACGTAATACTAATTTATTTAATTAGTATTGCCTGCCCCCGCGTATTGATCCCGACTTATCGGGATCAGCAGGAGGTGTCCCCGGATTCGACCGAAGGTCGCCCGCCGACGTATCAGTGGCGGGCACATTTCAAGGGCAGACCCCGTTATTTTTCTGATATTTATTCTGCTTCAGGAGCTCGTCATAAGTTACCCCAGGATTCGGGGTCCCTATATTTATTTGCTGCAATTTTAAAAATTTATCTTTATCAAATTTTTTATCATTGGTCCACCTCTTATATCCATATACAAAAATAAAAGTCACATTATCATAACCAGGTATCTTATATGCCCTACACCATTCCTTTTTCTCTGCTATGCCTGGATTGACATAGTAATCTTCAACACTTGAATAATTATTATTGGTAATTATATCAAATTCAACTTTAGAGATAGTTGGAATAATACCTTCTTTTGTGCTAAATCTTGGATCGCTAAGATAAATGAAGTTTATTTTATTATTCTTCTTGTACTCCGCGGCTATCTTATAGTCTGAGTAATGGTATTCTGGATAAACGAAGATTGTCGGCTGAGAGAGAGAGCCTTTTGTTTGGGAAGTATCAATTATGCGGTCATTGGCAAGTGCTAAATCATATATTTTATACTTCTTATCACCTAGCTTTAGCTTGCCTACCCCTTGATTGCTTATGATCGTATAAGGGTATGCAAAATCGTCCTTCATTTCTTTCAATATTTTATTAATCGACTCTTTAAGTGGTAATAAATACATCGTACTTAATCTTTCGTACATTAGTTTCATTTCTTCCGGACTGCCTTTGCGCGCTAAGGCAAATATATGCCTCCCATTCCTTGTTCCCAAATATTTCGGCAGAACTAATCGATCTTTATATTTACTAACCTCAATTTTTGCTTCCACAGGAACAAACCATATTTCAAATGAGCTTTCCAAATACCCCACTGGTAAATTGCTCTTTAGTACCGGAGACAATGAACTCTCATATCCGCCACTACGCCAGCCGGGATTTTTTAGACCTAGATACCTAATATACAAGTAATTATCATAAATTGCCGATTGCGGGCCATATATTGTGTCATCATTTGCATATGTTCGTTTATCATTGTCCTTAAGGAATTCTTCCATACTCTTATTAGATTTTAGCGAATATTCTTCGCCATTACTGTCATGACCCAGAATTTCAATTAATTTGCATTCTACTGAGTTTTGATCCTTACTAATTGAATACTTTTGCCTAAAGCCATCAATATCCTTAAAACCTAAATTCCTTATCCCATTATTAATAGTATCGACATCTTCAGCTATATATCTTACAAATTTTTCTAAATCAGGACCTTTATTGTGCACACTCCACATAAATCCAAATTCGATGAAATCTTGACTTCCCTCTGGCTCCATCTTAGTAAAGCCCTTTTTAGATTTTAATTGAGTTAGAATAAATTCTGCGCTGACGTATCTCGGTTTATAGATAAAGCTTATGTCTCTTTCCCCAGCATTTGTATGTCCAGGATAAATCACACATAATAAAACAAATAGAAATAAACTCTTTAGGTTTTTCCTCATAATAGCCTTTCAGAATATGGTATTTTTGGGGACATAATACTCATTTATTTAATTGGTATTGTGTCCCAGGATTCTGTTTTAATCTGTGCAACCCTTGGGAGTCCGCCAGAGCTTGTTGGAGGATAATCGTTTTTAAATCAAGTTTCAAGGGCCGACCCCGCTGTTTCTTCGTTGAATGAGATCTTTGTCTCATTCTTGTTAATTATAAATATTAAAATCCTTTATTAATTATTTATTATTCATGATAACCAAAAATAATGATTGCTATATATTGGCTTAAAAAAGCAATCGTAAAAAAGCTACTAAATAAAATGAAAATATCAACTGTAATTTGATATTTTAATATTATAATCCTTGCATTTGGCTTTTTCCTGTCTCTTAAAACTATTATAGCCATAATAAGAATTATTAAAGCTATGAGAGGAAAAACAAAAAAGTTCAGAATATGCCAGATATCGGTCGGTATTTTATCCCACAAGAAACCAGCCAACCCTCCCGTAGCAACAAAAACTGGCATAGAAATTATCAGTAAAATAAAAATTATATTCTTAGGTATTAGCTCGAGCTTTCTAATGCTTTCGCCAGCTATCTGCTTTTTAAGTACATTATAATCTTTCACCATTAGTGCAATTGTACCCGTTAAGCAAAGTATTAAGATTGTTATCAAAATGCCCCCCTAACACGCACCATTAATAGATTAGTTCTAACAATGGGATTAAATATTAATTCAAGTTTCAAGGGCTGACCCCATTGCTTTTTTGGACCCCATTGCTTTTTTGTTAATTTATTATGGCAATATCTTCTTTTTGTATCTTCTTTTTATGTCCCGATGGCGCGGTCACCGCCACTACCTTGGCTATTTCAAATCCCTTATACACATTGTCTATACTGGGCGAACCTAATATCATCTTATCGTATCTTATTACCAAGCAGATATAGAACCTGTCAGCGAGTTCTTTTTTTAAACCCCGGACCAGCAACCTATCATTAGAAATAGAAACACCCATATTGGATGTGTTTACATCCCCGGTCGCCTCTTGTATATTGGCCAGGATTATTTTGTCACCGAGCATACACTCCATATCTTCTCCCGGGAAGCCTATAACCACGCCTACCGAATAACCAAGGGGATCCTTATTTATATACATATCCGCCGGTACTTTGGGATTGCGATAAGCTATAACCTCTCCTCTTTCCGGTAGCCGTTTAGCATAGGCTTTCTTGTCCAGTAATAAACTGTCTCCTTCTTGGAGCTGCTTGTTTGTAGCTCCGCCAAAACCGGCCATGCCAAAATGCTTTATAGTATAGTAGTGGTTGGAATGATAAAAATAATAACCAATCCCCAACACAGCAACCAGTAATATGATCTTTGTTATCTTCATTTTATTTTCTCCCCGTTATCTCCTTTATTCTTAATCTGTGTAATCAAAGAATTTGTTTGAAATCTGTGTAATCGTTTTTAAATCAAGTTTCAAGGGCTGACCCCGTTGCTTTCTTTATTCATTTTGTTTTCTGTTAAAAGAGAAACGTCCCCTTTATTCTGACGCGGTGTTTCGTAATTAATTAATTTTCCTTATTTGCTTTATTTTGTCGCTATTTGCTTTAAATGGCCCTTCGCCGATCTTAAACAACTGGATTACCGGGATCAAAGATTGAGGTTGCTCTTCAAAAGCCTTCCGGAAATCAAGATTGCACCCTTTCAATTGTTTTAATATGGCTTCTGAGAAGGCTGTTTTTAATTCTTCACTAGGTTCTTCAGCTATCTCAAAATAAAAACAAGGCCGTACCGATTTATCCGGTAATTCAAGCAGCGACTGGCAAAAAGACTTAGTCATACGGGAAAGCCGGTCATTGTCGTAAACCGCCTGCTCAATATCTTCAGGATAGATATTAGCGCCCATTATACTGATGGTGAAATCTTTTCTCCCATAGATCCAGAGAAAAGGAAGGTTTATTGACCTCTTCGCAGGTTCATCAGTTAATGTACGGATATCATATCCCACTTCAGCTAGGGCTTTTGCCATCTCGTCAAATCTCATGACCCCGCCCTCATCATGGATATTGTACCGTATACGGGGAGACAGGATCGAAGCCCGGGTGATAGTGATCAATATCTCCTTTTTCTCATTTATCTCTATGTAATGCATTAATGGATTGTATTGGAACAGCATCGGTAGTCGCGAATCAGTGCCAAATAATTTCTCCCGGACATACTGATTATCCCTGGCTAGGCGACGTATTGCTACGGAGACAGGCATTTCTCCCGCTATCCCGATCTCGAGATCCGTGGCCCCGTATCCGCTATAGACTTTCCGGAAATGCTTTAAAAGGTAATCCCTGAGCCCTTCAGACATGCCCTCACCGCCTACTAAAGCAGTAAGTTGAAAATCTTTAAGGGGAAATCCTTGCTGTTCAGCGCTGTCAATTATCTGCTTAAGGAATGGCGGATAACCTGTTATTAAATAAGGATATTTATTCCCAAAGAATTTAAGGGTATAAAATATCTTTTGAATATCTGGCCCGGTATTTTTAACGATCGAATTATCTTGTAAGGCAATACCCATATTAAAGCCAGTAGCCCAGGAACCCATAGAAAAAGCATTAATTGTTATCCAAGGACCACGGCCAAAACAATATTTAGCAAAATAGCTTATAAATAGGTGTGATTGGTGTCTTTCCTTGATCAGTCTGACCCAGTTATACGGTATTCCCGTACTGCCTGAAGATTCATCTATCATGACATCAGTTGGCGGGATCATGCCCTTTACGCAGCGGGATTCAATAGGATAAGCTTTAATATAGTTAATTTTGTCAGTTTCCGGAACTTGCTCGCCAGCTGTATCTCGAATGAACTGCTTGTATGCTGGGACCTTATTAAAAGCCCTGAAAAATGCTCTTTGCGCTCTTTTCTTGCTGGACCACTCTAAGTACCACGGCGGTAATAATTCGAAACTCTTTACAAAAACAGGATAAGAGATACAGATTAAATACAAAAGCAGGTCCCGGGGACCTAGTAAAACAAAATTCCAACAATCTCTAAATGAAACTTTACGATTCAATGTGATACCTTTCACTTCCTTATTTTATACTGCTTTCAGCTTTCAGTGCCTGACCCTGTTGTACTTGTTTCCCCGGATTTCAATCATTTCACATTTCAAGGGCTGACCATTTTGTTGATAGTTTAGCCCTGACCCCATTATATCTTCCCTAGCCTTTACTTTAACCGCAATTATCCACTTCACAAGTGAACAGATGGTTCTCTTCAAACCTCTTCGGATACCGCGTAGGTGTCTAGATGGTTATTCTACTTTCAACTTTCAGTGCCTGATCCCGTTGCTCTTCATTAATCTAAAATCTCACCAACATCGCATCCTGCATTACTATCCCTTGGGATTTCCCAGCCCTTTTGCTTCGGATACACAACAGGAACGCTAAATTTTATTTTATTTAGTGATTGAGTAATCTCCCCAGATTGACCTTGTGCCCCTCCACCGATGAAACCGGCAAAAACGCCTATTGTAGCCTTTGAACCTTGAGATTCTTCTAGCTTTAATAAAACCTCAAATTCAATATTTTTGATTTTTCTTCTATCTTTAGCCACATCTTTATCCTCATGATACATTTCTGGATTAATAGCACAATCTTTTCCTTCAAGTTCCTTTTGCGCTTTTTCTATCCCTTGAATTATGTTAGATAGGGTCTCTGAAACAAATTCCTTTAGTTCCATAGCCATCTCCTTCTGTTAATTTCCTATTTAACTTTATCTATTTCATGCATTATTCTATCTGTTTCTGATAGAGCCACGATTATTTTTTGATAATGCTCAATATCAGCATTGGTGAGGATATGGCCCTTACGATCCTTAAGCCACTTCTGCGCTGGCTGATAACCGCCAATAAAGAAGTTCCAAGATACTTCGGGTACTTCACCAAAATACTGATCTTTGTTAATATAAACATTCCCGTTTTGATAACTCACTTTTTCCATATTATCTGATCCGGCCATTGGGAATGTTGTAATAAACTTACTTACCTTTGGTGATTCAAGCAAGTGAATTGAACGCAACTCTGCGCCAAGTGCCACTAGCTTATGGAATATTTTTGAATCTTGTGGGTAAGGTACACGTGGAAAATCTATTTTTAATAATTCTTTATATTTATTACGATAATCTGGCGAATTAAGAACAGCATAAATATAATCAAAAATATTCTCAGGAGAAATCTTCCCTACTATTTTTACTATTTTATCAATTGTTTCTTTATTCATGTTTATTTCATGCGAATCTTCGTCTGTGTATAAATAAAGTGGGAATATATATCCCACCTCACCTGTTTGTAGCGAAACGCTGCATCGATCTGTTATTGTATTAGATATAAATGCATGCTGAAAATCAAAACTAGTCTGTTGCTTACAAGTCAAAAGAGCTAAATTGGGCCTCAATAAATGTGTCATTATCTCAGGTCTTGGACGTTGAAATACACCTTCGCTATTTGGAGAATAAAGAGTGTATCTAATATCAAATGGTCTGTATAAAATAGTTGTATATTCGCCAATAGTATTATTAATATCTTTCCTTACCTTGATAACTTTATTCTGATCAACTTGGTATTTTTGTGCTATCTCTTGGTCTGATATTCTATCAAAGCAAGCGCGCAATTCTTTAATCTCATTAACAGAGAATCTGATAATCAAATCGTCTTTTGCAGTAGCAGCTCCAGATGCCCATTTTTGAAATATGTCAGTTACACTAAATCCTTTATTATATTCATCCTCTTGCCCAAAATTCTTCGGCACAAAGAAATAATACGGCTTAACGCAATCGAGCGTATTCCATTTTATGTTTTTTATCTCACTTTCATTGAGCATTTTGAATTTATTTATCCTCTTACCCAAAGCTTCTGCGTGATTAAGCGTACCTAGACCTTTCTTTTTACATGCTCTACGTACGAATATGGAAATGGCTACCCCTTGCTGAATATTAAAAACATTTTCGTCTTTGCCACCGTCTTTGCAACCAACTGGGGCTTTCTCCTTTTTCTTTGAATTGCCATGAAGATCAATAATATATATATAATCAAACGTCTCAAGTAAATGCTTCCTCATCTCACGGTGAATAATGCCATCAATGAATGAATTGTTTGTTATCATCGCTACGATTCCACTTCCAGTTTTTTCTATAAAATGTTCGGCAAAACGGATAAATTTTATATAATCATCTGAAAGAGGCTGTATATTTCTTTCTTTAAGACCCTTTTTATAATCTTTAATCAGATTTTGTATCCATTCCCCTTTATTTGATGAGCTTACGCTATATGGCGGATTACCGATTACAACCATAATAGGTGTTTCGTTTTTTATAACTGCCGCCTCTTTGGATTCCTCAGCGATACTTTCAGCAAGGCCGAAACCTGTGAATAAGTCTTTTTGGGTAATGCTTTCTTCAAGAGAATTTGTAAGATAAATACCAAGACGGCGATGGAAGTTCCGGAAGCCTGTTTCTTTAAATGCCATACTTAACTTTAGATGAGCTATTGTATATGGAGCCATCATAAGTTCAAAACCATGTAAACGTGGAAGCAAGTCGTGATGAACATATGCCGGCCAGCGACCTTTCTGGCCTCCTTTTATTAATCTTTCGTATATGATTCGGATAGCTGCACTAATAAATGTCCCTGTTCCTACGGCAGGATCAAGGATCTGTACCCGATGAATACCATTTGCCGCCTTTGAAGTATCGGCTAATCCAGAGACAAGGCCAAACTCTTTTTCAAGGAGATAATCAACAGAACGAACAATAAACCGCACTACCGGCAAAGGAGTATAGAAAGCACCAAGCTTTTTACGAAGGCCAGGGTCATATTCCTTCAAAAAGTCTTCATAAAAATGTATTACTGGATCTGGCCCCTCATGAGTTTCACCCCATAAATCGTCTTCAAAATATTGTTTCATAAGCTCCGGAATATTGGCATGAGTAAAGACCTCACATAGTTCATTTACAATATACTCAAGCCTCTTATCAAAATCAGGACCAATTATGTGATCAAAGAAATGCCTAAGAAATGGATTTGATGCCGGAACAAGATCACGGGCTTCTTGCCTGGAAAAGGTTTCAGGGGTTTCATCGTTATATCGGGCTACAAAAAGCCCATACACAAGGGTTTGCGCATACATGTCAGCAAATGATTCTAGTGTAAGATCGTGGACAAGAAGTTTTTTAAAGGTCTCATATATACGAATTATCTCGTTATTTTTATCTGACTCATTAGAAAGATATTGTTTAACATTATCTCTAATTCTTTGGGCTTTTCCTCCCATTATTTTTGAGAGGTGTTCCCCTGACTTGATTGGCTCTTTGTGTGATTGTGCAAAATCAATAAGCGTTTTAGCTACATAATCATGGTTTTCAGTATTAGACACAATTGTTCTATTCTCTATATCATAATTCGCTATCTTGATTGGTTCTTGATAACGTAACCCGTTTCTATAAAATCGAAATTCCACATAATCTGTAAGCACTAAATTAGCATAACCATAATATCTTGCCATCTGTTCAGACTTCTCAACCTTGTCTAAAGATACGCCAATATCTTTTGCTTCAATATATAAAATTGGTATATCATTTTTACGTACAACAAAATCTGGTCTATTTCCTTGATTGGCTTTTGGATCATGGTCAAAACGTGTAACACCTATCGATTCAAATATTCCTTTGATTAATATTTCAAAATCAGCGCGATACCCCATTTCACTTGTTTCTTTATGAGAGAATTTAGTGGATATTGATTGAATATAGGTTTCGAATAAGCTTTGCGTTTTTTGAGACATAATACTTTTTCTTCCTTATATAGTTTTATTCTATGTAACGCACTAATTACCAATTTCCAAAATCAAATAATCGAAATATATAAGAAGCTATATTTCTCTACTTTTTCTTATCCATAATCCTTTCCAATTCAACCTTGTACGATCTAGCTCTTTCAGTAAGTATTTTATATTTATGTAAATCACCAGCTTTTTTCATAAATAATGTAAAATGCTCCCAGCTTTCTGGATAGTTGCTTTCTTTTTTATACTTTAAATATCCTAAAACATATAACGACTGTATTTTTTCTGGGTTTTCTTTAAGATATTTCTCATTATATGCACACACTTCTTTTACAACCATATCTTCTCCGAGAAATGAATGCTCACTAATTTTTCTATAAACATTTATTGCTTCTTCGTAACTTTCCTTATACATAAGTAAAAAACCTTCATTATATCTCCAAGTGCCATTCTTTTCTGCATACTTTTTTGCTTCATAAACAGCATCAAGTGACTCATCAATCTTATCTGCTTCAAAATATAAAATTGATTTCAGCAAATATCCGCCATAATTATGAGGCATATGTCTAAAAGATATTTCCAAATATTTATTCATGTTACTTCTATCATCTTTAAAATAATACCAACGGGCTATAATTAAACTCTCATCTGCTATTATTTTAGTGCATCTCTCCTTGGTTTTAGCTAAATTTGGTGGCAAAGGATTAATATTACTTAAATCCCTTAAGCAGTTTTGATGAAGTTCTAAAGCCAATAATGGATCCCTAGATATATATGCTGCTATACCAACCATATATTCAATTGACAAGAAAATCAAATCAGCAGAAAAAAGAAATCCTTCAAACTCCATTTTTTCTTCAAAAATGATCCTTTTTGACCAAATATTCAGAAATTCTTCTGTGACTTCTCTGTGTACTTTAATATTTACGGGATTATGAACAACAAGAGCTTCCAAATCAATATAATACTTATTTTCATCTCTTTCTTTTATACTCCCCCATATAAAGAAATGGCCTTGAATGCTCTTTTGCATCTTTTGCCATTCTTTATACAAAATAGGATCTAAGCTTTCAATCTGAATTTGTTCATTGATACTTTTAGCAAGTAAGTCTGAATATCTATCCACTAAATTAGAAATCATTCCTGTTTGACAATTATTTAAAATCGATATATTTATAATAGATCCGAGCTTTTTATTATTTATTTGCTCTTTTAATCTTCTTGCGAAGTCATTTTTAAGCCTTACTTTTTGCTTATCATTTTCTGTTTCTATTGAGATAACTATATTTATGCGGTTCTTTTTTCCTTTTGGTAGTTTATATTTTAAAATTACCCACCATATAAACCAAATTAATATTACTAGTATAACTATTGCTATTTGATCAATTTTATTAGGTATTACTTTTATTATCAAATATTCTATTTGATTCATGCATACAAATATTAATAAACACCCAATAAAAAATGCTTTATAAGTGTAATAACTATCTTGTAAATAGGTTATAAATTCTTTAATTTCTTCAACAACACTCAAATTAGTAGCCTCAATAAATATATTTATTATGCGATGTATATTTACAGTTTAAATCAAATAAACTGCTTTGCAACTAGATGACGCAATTCTCAGGTCTTGAGTCCGGGGACACAATACTCATTTCCAATTATACCCTCCCTTTTATATCGGACACAACGTTCTGCTTGTTGTAAATTATTCTTTCCAGTTATTAATGGACCCCGAATAGATAAGATGCTTCATCGACAGGATTCATATTATCCCAATATCCTTTTTGATTATTTCCTAATATTCTCAAAAATGGGATTACTTTGGGAACGTCTTTATCAGAATATGTTATTAATACATCTCTGAGCAACACGTTGGCGTCGTTTTGTACAGCTATAATCTTTTTACCGCCAATAATTTGGATATTTTTTAGAACTAAATACTTTACACCTATTATCATTGCTGTTGTTTTAGAATAATCCTCTCTAGTTGTATATCTAGAGAAATAATACTGCTCAATAGGCATTTGGGTTCTTGAAATATTAATCTCAGGATTATCCGAAGGAGTAATGAACTCATATCCAACACCATGAATATCAGAGATAACAACATTCATATCATACGGTACTTTCAAATAAGTTGGCAAAGATGGGAGCTTATCTTTTGTTAGGCTTTTTCTCTTTTCAGATAAGGATAATTGGACTCGTAAAAAGAAGTCTTTTATCTTTTCATCTGATACATTACTAATCTTGTTATCTCTTATAGTTTCGTTATTTATAAATGTTCCATAATTGATAATCTTGTCCCCATAAACTGTATCGTTTTCTGACTTTCCCTTACTCGTATTTTCTTGAGGGGGTGGGTTACGCCATTCATCCCAGGATTCTTTTGTTTTGTACCCACAAACCAAAGTGATTCCTGTGAATATTAAAAATAGTATTATCCAAATAATGAATTGGTTCATATTTTTATCTAACCTTTCCACATTTTATCAAAGTCTAAACAAATTGGGGTCAGGGCTAAACTATCAACAAAATAATACGGTTACAAACTTCGGGATCAGCCCCTGCAACTTGCCCCTCTTTTCCGAACCTTGCCCTCTTTCCCCACCCCTTACCGTAAACCTTCTACTGTGCACCGCGTAGGTGGCCACGCTATTACCGTAGACCGCTTACTGTCAACTTCGTAGGTTGACACCTGGTGCCTCGAATCATGGGGTCAAGTCTTGAAAGTTAACCTTATTTAAACCCAACCGGGTCAGCCCTTGAAACTTGCCTCCGTATACCCTTCCCGTAAACCCTCTACTGTCAACCGCGTAGGTTGACACCTGGTTCCCCACCCGTAGACCCTTTTCAGACACTCCTCCAACAAGCTTTGGCGGACTCCCAAGGGTCGCGCGAAACAGGTGTCCGATCGTTTCCCCCTACTGTAGACCGCTACTGTCAATTTCGCAAATTGACACCTGGTTACTTTGAGCTATCCGGAATTCCCGGATAGCTCCATTAGGAAGGTGCAAATTTTGCACATTCCTAATCTAATACTATAGTTTAAAACCTAGTTCCAGTTGAGGATTTTCCTTCTTCACTTCTAGCAAGATTTGCTTTAATAGTTGTATGCCATCTTTAAAAGCTTTGTGACTTTCCTTCTTGCTCACTAGTATCCCGGCTTCATAGGTCATTTCATTTCTTTTTCGTCTCATAGTCTCAAATTGGTCCGTGATATCTCTGTAATTCTTCCCCAATATAGCACTGGTTATTTCTACTACAGTTCTGTGTTGTGCTCCGTCATCAGGGACATACCCTTTGCTTAATAATAACGCTCTGCCAGCCTTAAGCATCGCCATATAAGCCATGACATAGGTTGCTCGTTCAGCAATTGGCAATGTCTTTTGCGCTTCCTGCAAATCCAATATTGATTGTTTCAATAATGCTTCTACTTGAACTATACCGGTCTTCTGTTTTCTTAATTTACCTTCCTTAAGTAGTCTTTCTATGAGTTTGAGCGGCATTTACCTCCCCTTTCAAGATTAGTATTTTTCCCTCTGTGACCAGGTTAAGAAAACTGCCTGATTTGGCTGTTTCTTTCTTAAATTCGTCTTTATCATAATGAGTGAAATTGATTTCGCGGCCTATTTTGGATTCTAAATTGCGGATCTTGCGGGTGAATTCGTCCAAGGGGAACTGTCCGACTACTAATAAATCTACATCTGAGGCTTTATTTTCTTTTTCTTTGGCATATGAGCCATATATGAAAGCCAGGGATATACCTTTGTATTTTTTTATTATATTTTTTAATGAACCCTCTATCCCTTCTGTTTTGAAGATTATCTCTTTAATTTCTTTGTACAAGGGGTATTCTTTACTGAGGGAATAATATTTTGACTTGCCACGGGTAAAGGATTTGAAAAGACCTTCTTTTTCAAGTTTATTCAGCTCCCTGGATAAATTGCCAGGATCCTCATTGATAATGGCTGCTATTTCCCGTACATAGTAATTTTCTTCAGGATGACTGAAGAAATAGGTTAATACGTTTTTTCTCAGTTTGGTGTTGATCAGTATAGACAAGTTTATATCCTCATATTGTATTTATTACATCATACGTTGTAAATAATACAACGAATATGACTCCTTGTCAAGCTCTTATTACTCTCATAAAATCAACAGAATCAGCCTTTGAAACTTGCCTCCGTATACCCCTTCCGTAGACCCTTTTCAGACACCGCGTAGGTGTCCTCCCTGTTCCCCTTACCGTAAACCCTCTACTGTCAACCGCGTAGGTTGAGGTCGGTTCTCTCTACTTCAACCGCCTATTCGTAAACCTTCTTCTGTCAATCTACGTGACAGTGGATTATCTTATAGATACATATCCACATGCGGTAATGAATTTTTGCCCTTCACTAGTAAGAAGCCAGTCTCTCAACAGTCGGGCTTGTGAGTTAGCCGGTTCATCTTTCCGTATCACTGCATATATTTCATATACAAAAGGATATTGTTTCTTCTTAATACTGGTACAACTTGGATATACATTGTCAACGGATACTAATTTAATATAAGGATTGATATTGAAATTACTATAGCCATAGTAACTGGTGCTAAAAAAATGATTGTAAGATTGTATTCCAAAGAAACCTTCTAGTAATCGCACATATATATTTGATTTTTCCATCCCTCTTGTTCCAAATATTTCCTTTTGCTGTTCATTTTTTGCTATATTATTCTTCATTACATATTTCCCTGTAGCAATTGCTATACCATCTAAGGCTATTGGGACGATTTCATAAGTTACATTGCGTGAGCTAGCGAAATTTAATTCATCATTTGTTGGTTGATTTCTTAAAATTAACAGCTCTGCTTCTTTGCTTAACAAAATTCCATAGCCTGGATAAGCATGACCAACTAAAACATTATTTATGATACCACTAACCCTTGCTGATTCTGCATCGCCAGTATTGGCAGAAAAATCGATCTGTAAGTCGCCAAATTCAATTCTTTTAATGTCTGCTTTTATAGACGCTCCAAGCACTTTACAAGCTAATAAGATCCCAATGCTTTTACTTATCTCATCGCAAGCTATTTTTGGGAAGTTAAAAATATTAAGTTTTGGCAAGTTGCGGAAAGCAACATTGTTAATTAATTCGTATTTACCTAGTTTCTCATTTTTTATTGAATCACTTAATCTTACATATTCCTTATGAACTTCATTATGTAAGTTGCTATCCCGTTTATTCTCATCGGTTTCAAACAGCTCTTTGTAGGCAGGGGTATCATAGCCGGATATCCCTTTCTCCCTGGCCTGAAGAAAATAGTTAGGTATACATATTAAAACAAATAGGATAATGAAGCAGAGTTTATTAATATACCGGCACATAGCCACTCTCCCTTACTATTTTCTGACCATCTTCTGTTTGTAGCCATTGGTAGAGAATCCTAGCTGGTGAATCTTTTAACTCATCCTTTCTGATAACGGCGTAGACATCGGTACTATAAGGATAGTGCTTTGTTCTTATTGTCTCATAACTGGGCAATACGCCATCTACCTCGATCAAACGCGTATAAGGACTTACAGCCTGGAAATGTTCATAATAATAAACAGAATAGGCTATCCCATATACTTGTTCAGTTAATCCAAAATAAGGTCCATCCATCTGCATAACTACTAAATTAGGCAACGGTTCCTTGATCGGGGTATCCTTCATAAATTCAGATATCATCATCTCCTGGCTACCGGAATTCCTTTCCCTTTGAAAGGCAGTAATTTTTATATTTTCTCCACCTATTTCCTGCCAATTAATGTATTTACCCGAATATATCCCTTTTATTTTCTCTGTAGTTAAGCAACGCATAGGATTTATGCGGTTTTCAATAAAAACGAAAGCATCTCGGGCAATAGGAACATATTCAAACTCTATCTGTGCTGTTTGGGCCGCCTTTAACTCATCTTCGGAAGGTTTTCTGGCTACAAGCAGGATATTTACTTTCTTGTCTATCAGGTTCATATATGCGGTATTCGTTCCAGTATGTTTAGTAATGACATTAGTAACAATATCATTAAGCCTTTTGTTATTGTCCGCTGCAACAAGTCTGTTTACTCCTACCGCTCTTTCATGGATTCTATCTGTACGTATCCATCTATATTCCAAATCCATTATCTTACATGCCAGGATCAGGCTAAGAGGTATGGCTGAAGTGGAACCGTCAATCAAAGGGTAATTGTATACATCGAATTTTGGGATGTTTTTTAAGTCATTCCTGCCGACAGTCTTTCCTTTCAGTTCAGCTTCCCTGTTATTGTTTATAAGAATAGCAAGAGCTTTGGCTTCTTCTCCCTGTTTCTTTCCTAATTCTATTAGCTTCTGATAATCAGGAGAGTCAGTTTTTGGATAACCCTTATTTCTAAAATTATGAGTCTTTTTATAATGCTCCTGGTAATACTGCAGTTCTACCAGCTCATCATTTTCAGAATAAGCTATTGATGATAAAGTGGAAAGTGCAATAATGCTGAATAATATTATAATACATTTCTTTTTCATATTATCTCCTTAAACTATGTGGTCAGCCTTCGAAACTTGCCTCCGTATACCCCTTATACCGTAGACCCCTTCCGTAGACCCTTTCAGACACTCCTCCAATAAAACTCGGCAGACTCCCAAGGGTCGCGCGGTTGACCGTTGGTTACTTTTTCCTTTTCAATAAATATATGAATCTATTATATTTCCCTATGTTATTTTCGGCTGCTGACCACTTCTTAATAGCTGCTAAATTGACCTTCTGTGTTCTTGCCACCAACAAGGCCTGTTCCAATGACTGTTCATCATTCCAATGATAAAATGCCGCTAATCTATCTTTCACGCAATCAGTAGGAGTTAATAGAGTAATGGATGCTAATTCATTGTATTTCTTTGGGAATTCATTTCCTATAGCAATCGGACCGGGAGGGAATTCAATATAGAATGGACACTGCTCATTGGAAAAATGACGGAAATTACCCTTTTTTATAAAGCCTATCTTTTGCAAAGCTGCACTTATCTTTTCCGTAGAGTCAGGCGAAATATAGTCAAGGTCTTGAGATTGGTATTTATTATGAGAATAGATCGACACGCAAGCGCCGCCGACCAATACGGCCCTTATATTATTTTTGTTCAGCTCACTACTGATCAATTCGGCAAACTTCCTCAAAGTAACTTTTTCCCAGTTTATTTTCGTCATTATACTTTGCCTTTTCTTCTGGGCCTGGTTCTCATCCGATAATACTTTTCTTGTTCATCTTCCGGGAGAGCATCCTTGGCTCTTTGCAGTAATGCTTCCAGCTCTCTAATGAACGGGTATCTGGGATTTAATGAATAAATCCTTATTTTACCTGCTTGCCTGCTGACAATGATCCCCCCGTTTTCAAGACGATCCAACTGGTTCACCAAGGTGCTTAAAGGAATACCGTATAGCTTGGCTATACCTCTTATATATCCTGTTTTATAAACAAGCAAATAGAGCAGTATTTTTTCAACGATGATCGACCCGAATATAGCCTCTAACATGAGTACCCCCAAAATACCTGCATTTTATACGTGTACTATATAATAGTACATATGTCCTATTAAATAGTACATTAAAAAGGAAGTATAGTCAAGTATTATTTCTTTCATACCCCGTAGACCCCTTCGGACACCTACGCGGTGTCCTAACGGTCAATCTACGCGGTTGACACTTGGTTAATATGTTGGCTATTTATACCGTTAATTTATTCTTCTTCTGACTCTTCATCATCTTCTTCTTCGACTATAACGGCTTTCTTTGCTATTTTACCAAAATAATAACCAAACCCGATAGATATTTTTACAGCGCCACCTTCTTGATGCGTGCCTTTGGGTTTATCATAGATGGGATACAACAAATCAAAATCCATACCCCATTTATGGCTGAATTTCCAATCTAATCCCAGGCCAGGAGCAAATCCATCAATAAAACTATCAGTTGATTTATTAATGGCTACAGTTGCTCGAAGCAAGCTTATTCTAGGCCTGAAATGCGATTTCCTTGGTGCGAAATATATACGTCCACCGACAGCATAGCCTATCTCCAGATCGCTAAAATTGTCAACATCATTACCAGAAGGATATATTCCTACACCAGCACAGAGACTAATAATATCATTTAATCCCACTTCAACATTAGCACCTAATACGCCGTAAGGGATACCAAATCCTAATCCTACTTTCCCTCTAGAAATAGCGGTGGCCGTTGTGGAAATACTTTCATCTTCTTCATATTCTTCATCTTCATAATCAGCCGCTATTAACGGTGAACATAATAAAAATAATAAAACCGACATAAACGAACATAACAATATTATTTTCTTCATAGCTCTCCTCATTGTTATTATATTATTGGTTAATTTCCGGGATTCTAAAAAACCACGGGGTCAGCCCTGGTAAATTGAAATTATTTCCGCCTACTATTGCCAATTGAAAGAGATACCTATTGTGGCATAATTAACCAGCGTAAAATTATATACTTCATCATTGTCTGCTCCGCCTTCGACGAATCTGTACCCTGCATGCAGGGAGAGAGAATCTTTGAGCTTATATTTTACAGCTAAGAGGACATCCTCTGCCCGGCCCTGCGGTGCAGCCAGGGCATCGCCGGCTATCAGGAAGCTGAGCTTGTTGTTGGGGAGATATTCTGCATGAAAGCCGAGCAAGGGCACAAATCCAGTATTGGTTTTCTCAGAAGAAATACCATTACCTTCCAAGCCAATGGCGGCGTCCCGTATTTTGGCTGTAAATCCGGCTTTCAGGATCCAAGAGCCATCCTGCTTGAAAGTCCTAAGATATGACACCCTGTATGAATCAAACCTGTAGTTTGCTTTGACCTTGGCCCCGGCAGGGAAATCCTGGCCATTAAAGGAAATATTCTTGGCTAAGGTCCCGGTAGCTTCCAGGGAAAGAGGCGCCACAAGTATTGAGACCTGGTCACGCTCGCTCAGCATCTTGCCAATCCTAATGCGGTAGAAAACGCCGGGATCAATATCCAGGTCGCCATTTAAGGAGAATCTGGTACCAGTATTGCCTGGTATCTGGACTGTGTTGTAGCCGCTGAAGACCATCCCGCTCTCAATATCAGTAAACCACGAACCAGCATAAACATTCCCCGCAAATTCTAACAAGATAATAATTATTAAGATTATTTTTCTCAAGTTAATTCTCCTTTAAAAAACCAACGAGGCCTGTCCTATAAATATGAATGGTCAAATGGACTCACTTTTTGTGTCTAGCTTAATCCCGGGGATTTCCGGGCACGGCACATCCCAAATATCACGGGAATATTCGGCAATGGTCCGGTCGCTGGAAAACCGGCCTGATTTGGCTGTGTTGATGATTGATTTCCTCGTCCATAGATCGGTGTGCAAATAATCCTCCGACACCAGCTGCTGGGCCTGGCAATAAGCATCAAAATCAGCGCAAACCATAAAGGTATCGAGATAGCGCAGGCTGTTCAAGATCGGGGTGAACAGGCCTGGTTCCCGTTGTGAAAAAAAGTCCCCCTCAACCAAGGACAATACCTTCTGCAGTAGTGGCGAGCGGTCAATAAATTCCTGCGGGCGGTAGCCCCTGCTCCTGAGTTCATTCACTTCTTTCACATTCATACCGAAAACAAACAGGTTACCATCGCCTACTTCATTCCTGATCTCAATATTAGCGCCATCCATGGTACCAATGGTCAGCGCGCCATTGAGCATAAATTTCATACAACCCGTCCCTGAGGCTTCGGTGCCAGCCAGGGAGATCTGCTCGGACAGGTCAGAGGCTGGGAACAATCGTTCCGCCAGGGAAACCCGGTAATTTGGCAGAAAAACAACTTTCAGGCGGTCATGGATACCGCGGTCGTTGTTAATAACGTCGGCAATATTGTTGATGAATTTGATGATCAGTTTGGCCGTGGCGTATCCAGGCGCTGCCTTGCCACTGAACAGGAAGGTCCGCGGTGGCATACTTTTATGCGGCGCTTCTTTAAACTTCACGTACTGGGATATCGTATATAGGGCAAAAAGCAGTTGCCGCTTATACTCATGGATGCGTTTGATCTGCACGTCAAATAAGGACTCTGGATCTACACTGATACCCATTTGATCATGAATATAGGCTGCGAGATTCTTTTTGTTCTGGGTTTTGACCTGGTGCCATTGCTGCCTGAATGCCGGATCATCGGCATAGGGCAGTAAAAGTGAAAGCTCTTCCAGGTTCGCCACCCATTGTTCGCCAATAGTTTTGGTGATCAGGTCAGACAAGGCGATATTCGACTTGCGCAGCCAGCGGCGCGGGGTAATGCCATTGGTTTTGTTATTGAATTTTTCCGGCCAGAGCTCGTAAAAATCCCTAAACAAGGATGTCTTCAATAACTCGCTGTGCAAAGAGGAAACTCCGTTGATAGAATGGCTGCCCACAATGGCCAGGAACGCCATACGGATGTATTTGGCATCATACTCACTGATGATGGACATGCGTGCCAGCCGCCCCGCATCCCAGGGAAATTTATTGGCTACTTCGCGCAGGAAGCGGTGATTGATCTCGTAAACCAGCTCCAGGTGACGGGGCAGCAGGGACTGGAACAACGGTAATGGCCATTCTTCCAAAGCTTCCGGCATCACCGTGTGGTTAGTATAGGCAAAGGTGTTGGTGACAATGTTCCACGCCGTATCCCAGTCCAGAAGTTCATCGTCGATTAGTAGGCGTAGCAGCTCCAGGATAGCCAGGGCTGGATGAGTGTCATTCAGGTGGATGGCTGCCTTTTGGGCAAACAAGTTAATATCGGTATTATCCACTTTGAACCGGCGCATAATATCAGCAATGGAGGCGGCAGTAAAGAAATATTCCTGCTTCAGGCGCAGCTCCCTGCCCTGGACCACCATGTCATTGGGATAAAGGACCTTGGAAATATTCTCGGAATACACCTTATCATATACAGCGCGTTCATAATCGCCGTCGTTGAAATATTCGAAATCGAATTCTTCTGAACTGCGCGCCGACCATAGCCGCAGGGTATTGACGGTATCGTTTTTGTACCCAGGCACCGGCATATCGTATGGCTCAGCCAGGACATCCCTGGTATCCAGCCATTCCACGCGCAATCTGCCCAAATGGTCATTATACATACGCGTATATCCGCCGAACCGGATCTTCACACTGTATTCAGGACGGTTAAATTCCCAGGGATTACCCAGTTGCAGCCATTCATCCGGCGACTCAACCTGGTAACCGTTGATGATCTTTTGATTGAATATGCCGTAATCATAACGGATACCATAACCATAGGCTGGGATGCCCATGCTGGCCATAGAATCAAGGAAACAGGCTGCCAAGCGTCCCAATCCGCCATTACCCAATCCGG
Organism: Elusimicrobia bacterium UBA6262; assembly: GCA_002441095.1. GTDB lineage: Bacteria > CAYTYR01 > UBA6262 > UBA6262 > UBA6262 > UBA6262. Next base: position 35,161 of record DJVG01000033.1, on the reverse strand, counting down.
CATCAGCTTCCTGCTCGCGGATCTCTTCCAGGTCAAAGCCCAGTTCCTGCAACGCCTCCCAGGTCTCATTCCATACGCCTATATTCATGACATTGTTACTGAGCATCCGTCCAATGAGGAATTCCAGGGACAGGTAATACACCCGCTTGGCATTCTCTTTGTGATATTTTTGTTGGGTCAAGATCCAGCGTTCGACCAGGCGGTCACGGATGGAAACAGCAATAGACATAAAATTATCATGTTTAGTAGCCGAGTACTGATCCTTGGCCATAACGTACTGACGGCTTTCCTTAAAGGAAACCTTGATCCCTTCTTTACTCATTTCCCGGTGTACCGTCACCCACTTGTTATCACGATGCTTCTTATGTTCAGGCAATGTTTATTACCTCCATAGCGCGATCATAGGTTAGTATCAAAATACTTCTTAACTAATAATAAATATTTATCGACACTCCTGGTTCTGGAAATTGCTTTAAAGAGCTTATCCCCGCCTGTAAATGACTTGGCCCAATATCGCCAGAGGCCTTTCATCTTACCCGTGATCAGGGCAGGCCGGCTTAATGTTTTCTGAAACGCGTCAAAGAGTTCATCATGAAAGCTTTTAAACCTGTTGAGTTTTTCTTGAGCAGTGCCGCTGGGCAATTTCTTGATCTGCTCCGGCAAAAAGGGATTGGTGATGCCGCCGCGGCCGATCATCCAGCCGCTCATATCCGGGAAACGGTTGGCTAGTCGCTTGAATGTTTCCGGAGAATCAATATCACCGCTATAAATGACCGGATGTTTCGATAAAGATAATATCTCTGCAACTGCGGCCAGGTCCACTTCACCTTCATACATCTGGCTGCCAATACGCGGATGGACAATGATATCTTTCAGCGGCAAGTCATTGAGCAAGGAAATCAGGTCTATAAATTCCCGGTTATTTTCGCTGCCCAGCCGCACCTTAAGCGAGAGCTGGTTAGGAATAGCCGGCATGATCGTATTCAGCATCCTCATGATCTCAGCAGGATATGGCAGCATCCCTGCTCCCCGGCGCTTATTCCTGATCTGCTTGATGGGACAACCAAGATTCAAATTCACAGTCTTATAGCCCAGATCAAATAAGGCTTTAGCCATGGAAATAAAATCACTTGGGGTATTGCTCAAGATCTGGGGTATTAAGCCAAACCTGGTATCATTCCGCTGGGGGAAAAGATCGCGTAACGCTGTACAGGTATTGCGGGTAACGACACAACTCTTGATAAACGGCGTCACTGCAAAATCATAGCCGGCAAAGAGACGAGAATAGGCATTGCGGTATAGGCAGTCGGTGATTCCCTGGATCGGCGCCAGATAAAGAACAGGTTTTGTCATTTTAGTGCACTTCGGTGATATTGCTTATTCTCGGGCCATTCAGGTCGTCATAAGCAAACTTTATATCATAATTTTTCCAAACATCAGCTCCTGTTTGGTCTGTGGCCTGTATCTTAAAGCGCAGGGCAGAGTCTTGTGATAGGCCTGCGCAGGTGAATTGTTTGATCCCGGAATACTCTATTACCCCATCTCCATACTTTTGGACCGCCAGGCTATGGCTTTCACCCTGTACCTGGCCCTCCAGGTAAGTTTCAGCAATAATTTGGGCATCCATGGTCAAGTCTGGATTGTCTTTTAAGAGCGTAAGGTTGGCGGCACAGCCGCAAAGTAATAAAAAACACAATGGTAAAATAAATAATTTTCTCATCATACCTCTCTTTAATTTATTGCAAACCAATTACTGTCTCCGCCACTGAAGTTTTGGCGGACTCCCTACGGTCGAACATAAAAACAATCGGAGGTTGACACCTGGTTCCCTATAAGCTTTTTAAGAACCGCTTGATATCATTATGATCACCGGCCAGAATGAACTCAATTAAGTCCCCTTGCCAGCGAAATAGGATTCTTGCTTTCAAGCCTTTTCGAACTTCCCAATAATTCCTGCGCAACTGTTTTAAGCCTGCTCCCGGAGTAATGGTCCTGTTACTTGAAAACATCTCTATTGTTTGCCTGGTTGCTTTTTTGATTTCTTCTTGCTCAGGTTTATGAAACGCTTTTAACGACCTATCAAAGGATGATTTAAACTCAAATCTCATAGCGCCTCAAGGTGTTTTATGGCATCTTTGGCAGTTTTACAGCTTTTACCTTTCGTGGCAGCAAGTTTTTCGATCTTTTCCCACTCCTGGGCAGTATAGGGAGCCTCAGTAGTCACTTTACAGCGCAGTAAGACCACGCCTTGTTTGCTCAATCCAAAAGCTACCGATGAACCTCTGTCCAGGTGCAGTATTTTCCGCACACGATTAGGGATGGTGATCTGCCCTTTAGATGTCACTTTCGCCATTTCAATTATGGTCATAGTATTCTCCTATCTATCTATATTTCGATCATATTTCCTTACAAACTTACTTCCTTACATTATATTAACCTATTAAGGCAGCCTTGTCAAGTAATATCACCCGATTTTTTTGGCGCATTTGATGGCGGCCATGATGGCTCCCGGGATACCGCCCATCTGGCTGGCCCAGCACGAGCCAATATACAGGTTGGCTACCGGAGTATCAATGTAGTTCCCCAAGGTATTCTGGTAAAATCTCTTTTCCGGGTTCCAGCTCCAGGCTGAGGTCGCTCCGCTGGTATTATGCGTAAAGCGCTCATATGTCAGCGGCGTGGCTGCATCCTCATATTCTATCATCTCTTTCAGCCCGGGTATTATTTTCTCTGCTTTGCTGATCAGGGCCTTTTTCGCTAATTCCTTTAAAACCCTGTACTCTTGCTTATCTCCGCAGCCCCAATTGTCCATCCATTCAGGAGGAGCCAGCGCAGCGATCATAAGCGTTGATTTACCGTCAGGCGCCAGCTTCCAGTCCAGTAAGGAAGGAGAAAACAGGCCAATGGATATTTTATCAAAGTAATGTTCATCTTCATCATCAGTGATGTCCATACCGGGTTTCTCGTCAAAAAAGGTGAGATGCGGGACTTTGATTATTTTCCGCAGTTCATCATTGGCTATATTCAATCCCAGGTACACCATGACAAAGCTTTCACTTACGCAGGCCCTTTCGATCTTGCATTTTAGTCTGGCCGGCAATAATGACTGGTCATCCAGTAGTTTCAGGAAGGTCTGCTTATAATCGCTGGCAGAAATTACTTTATCGGCTGCAAACAGCTCTTTCCCGCTGGCTACGCCAGTCGCCTGTCTATTGGCGGTAATTATTTTGTCTATGTATATGTTTAGCTTTAGCTCGCCGCCGAGCTTCTTAAAGTTGTCAGCCAGGACATCGGCCCAGGACTGCATGCCGCCTTTCACTGTCCAGTAATCTTCGATGAATGACACTATGGCTCCGCCGATCATCCAGGCAGCCATTTCCGGGTAGGCCATATTCATCCAGTAGCGGTATAATTTCGTATCCTTGCTAAAATATTTTCCGACAAACTGGCTCATGGTCATGTTCTTATATTGATTATATAAAAACAAAAATTGTGTCCCTGCGGTTATCTTAGCCCATACACTGGAACGGAGCATTAATGGCCGGATACCTGTCACCAATTTATCAACGGTGGAAAAGAATCTTTCCAGCGCTTCTTTTTCCGCGGGATAGGCCTTAAAATGCATTTCTTTCAATTGTTCATATGATTCAGGTATGTCGTCAAAATCTTCTGACATCATCCGTGATCTTTGACGGACAAACTCGATCTTGTCCTGCACCCCGATCTCGCGCATCACTTTGCTGACCAAGTCTATGGATTCAAAGGAAAAAGTCCCGCTTTCAAAATAAAAACCATTGCGCCAGAAGCCCGCGGTATAGCCGCCAGGTGCGCTGTGCGCTTCAAAAATGGTGACTTTGTGGCCTTTTTTCGCCAAAAGGTTACCTGCAACCAGACCGCCGATCCCGGCCCCTATTATGGCTATTTTCTTCATTTCAGATCCCCTCGTGATCTTGCTTATACAGGTTTAATAGTCTCGTGACGCTTTTTCAGGAAATTAATCCTGATCCAGGCCCAGTTTAGAATTATATGGATCATGACCAGCACAATAAAAACCATACCGTTAATAGTATGCAGTTTATACATCCAGCCTGGCGCTTTTTCCAGTATCATAAAGACCACTGATATCGCCTGCATCAAGAATGATATACCCAGGACAGCGTTGACGATCTTAAGCAATTTTAACTTCATAATTCCCCCCTTTATTCTATCGCCCCGGACCGGCGCGGCGGCCAGATAATTTTTATTACCCGGCAGAGCACATCCTGCAGCGGGACCAAACCAAAATAGCGGCTGTCGTCGCTCAGGTCACGGTTATCTCCCAGGACAAAACAGGTACCTGCCGGGACAACTACCGGCGCCATCTCATCACGCTTTTTTAACTCCCGCGGAATAACGTATTCGTCAGAATAATGGGAAAAAACCAGTGAATCATTGTGCCTGACATATGGTTCAAGTAATCTTTGTTGATTCAGAAATACTTCTTTCGCCTTGATCTCTACCGTATCTCCCGGGATACCGATCACCCGTTTGCAGTAATTATCAGCTCTGTTCCGGGGAGATTTAAAAGCAATAATTTCCCCTCTTTGCGGCACATAGTCGGTGACATATTTATCCAGGACTATATCCTCATTCTCGATACCCGGACGCATCGAATCCCCCAAGGATATGCCGACGTAATAAGTATATTTATAGTACTGGACCAACGGGGTAAGATAATTAGCTAAAAAAACAATCATTACGAGCAAGCCGGTTAAAGCCAGGATCTTAAGATACACCGGTGCCGGCCCAGTTTCATGATTGCGGTTATGCTGCCGGGCACAGGAATGGGCATCGATCATGCTCATAATATGGAATCCTATCACCATTAAAGCAGTAGCGACAAATCCCAGCCAATGCAGTTTAGTGACCCTGGTATAAGGTGAAACAATGAAATTCAGCCAGCTGTTAATACCCAGGATGGAGATAACGCTGCCGCCGGTCAGGATCATCCCCCGGTACATGCGCCCAGAGTATATTTGCCCAAATCCGGGTAAAATATAACTTAACAAAACAGCTAACCACGGTTCTTTGGCTTTTATGATCATCTTTAGTCTGCTACGAGCCTTTTCAATTTTTCTTTATATTCACTGCTTTTGGTTTCATGCTGTGCTAATAGTTTATCCAGGCGGTGATAATTATTTTCGATCTCGGGGCGCAAGCGGTGCGACTGCCTGGATAATTCAGCAATAGCCGCGCCATTCCCCGCTGTTGAGGCCTGGATCAAGGCTTCTGTGCAATCATGCAATTCTTTTTCCAACGCAGCGATTGTGGTTTCCAGTGTTTTCATTTCCTGTTCCAGCGGCTTTAATACCTGTGACTTTTCCTGCACCAGCTGCGCCTTTTTTAGCTTGGTGTTCTTCTTATTGTCTTCTTTTGTTTTTACCACCAAAGACGAACGACGAACGGCCAACGATTCTTGTTCTTCATTTTCCCAGCCGACTTTGTCTAAAAAGTCCTGGTAGGTGCCCTCAAAAATAGTCGCCTTGCCGCGGTCGAAGACGATCAACCTGGTCGCCAACCGGTGCAAATACAGTTCATTATGGGTCACCATCATTACTGAACCGGGAAATTCCTCGATCGCCTCAAGCAGTGATTCGCATGATTCCAGGTCCAAGTGATTGGTCGGTTCATCAAGCAACAGTAAATGGCTGGGAGTAGCCAGCAACTTTCCTAAAAGCACCCGGCTTCTTTCCCCTCCGGACAAGACGCTCACCTGCTTAAGAGCCAGGTCTCCCCCGAACATCATCCCGCCGCAAATGCTGCGTGCCTGCTGAGGCAGGAGATCAGCATCAGCGCTCATAATCTCTTCAAATACAGTTTTCTGTTCATTAAGTTGTGACAGGTTAGTCTGGCCAAAGAAATCAGTTTTTAATATAGGATGCTGTTTTATACTGCCACTGCACAGCGGCAGCTCGCCGGCAATGATCCTTAACAGCGTTGATTTGCCTTTGCCATTCTTGCCGATCACGCAGATCCGTTCCTGGCGACCGATATTGAAGGAAAGTTTTTCCATGAGCCAGGGAGCGGTTTGATTGTAGGAAAAAGTCAGATTATGAGCCGCCAGCATTTGGGCGGCCGGGAAATCTGCATAACGGAATGAAAATTCCAGGTTCGCGATCTTTCCCAGTTCCTTCAGCTGTTCTTTCTTGGCCAGCATTTTGACCCGTGACTGTACCAGGCCGCCCAGCCTGGCTTTGGCCCGGAAACGGCTGATGAATACTTCCAGCTGTTTCCGTTTTTTCTCGTCATTTAAACGGGTTTTTTCGTGTACCGCTTCTTCCAGGGCGATCTGCTGGTATACTTTCTGGGTGCCGCCTTTGACCTTGCGTACCTGCTGGCGGTGAATGATCATGGTATGCGTCGTCACCTCATCCATAAAAAGACGGTCGTGGGTGATGAGCAGGAGTTCCTTTTTCCAATTCTTGAGGAAATTGACCAGCCAGCGTATCGCGATAATATCCAGGTAATTGTTCGGTTCGTCCAGCAATAAAAGGTCAGGATCAGAGACCAGGACCTTGGCCAGGTTTAACCGGATCTGGTATCCTCCGGAAAATTCCTGGGGATGGCGCTGCAGGTCTTCCCTGATAAATCCCAGGCCAGCCAGGATCTTTTCTACCTTCCAACTGTTCAAGGACGCGTCTTCGCGCAGGTCCAGGCAGGCTTCTTTGATCACTGTATCTTGCGTGAAATGTATTTGTTGTTGCAGATAGCCAAAGCGGTAATTACGCGGTATAGAAATTTCACCGGAATCAGGTTCTACCTGTCCCAGCAGCATTTGCAGTAAAGTGGTCTTGCCGAAGCCGTTCCTGCCTACCAGGCCGATCTTTTCACCCGGACTGATCGTAAAGCTGAGATCATTAAAAAGAACCTGGCTGCCAAATGATTTAGAAAGTCCTTCAACTTTTATCATGTTTTATATTTTTCCGGTACTTAATATCATTTTCTGTTCGATGAACCACTAACGACGAACTACGAACGGCTTTTATGCCTTCCGTACCTCTGCCACCAGTTCAGTGATCAATTCCTTGACTGAGACAATTTTATCGATCCGGTGGGCATTGTGTCCAGCCATGGCAAATCCCTTATCCATTTCCCCGCGGGCCGCGTTGAGCAGGGCCTTAGCAATGCAGTAATTTACCTTAGTCGGGTCGCAGGTTACCAGGCACCGGCGATACTTGCAGCTATCCATCTTTTCACCGCTATTGATCCTTCTGACGAATTCACTGTTGATGACCCGGCCAGGCATTCCGACCGGACCTTTGATAATGATGATATCTTCTTCTTTGGCCGCTAAATACACTTCTTTATATTTAATCGAGACATCGCATTCATTAGTACAGACAAACCTGGTGGCCATTTGTACACCGCTGGCACCCAGGTTCATGACCCGGGCGATATCCTTACCGTCAAAGATGCCGCCGGCAGCGATGACCGGGATCTTATGTTCATTGGTTTCGAAGGCCTTGACCGTAGCCAGGACTTCTTTCAGGATCTTATCCAGGTTAAAACCCTCGCTGTCATTCAATTCTTCCAGGCTGTAACCCAGGTGACCTCCGGCTAATGGTCCTTCCACGACAATAGCATCAGGAAGGCGCTTATACCTTCTTTGCCAGGCGCTGCAAATAATATATGCCGCTCGTCCGGAAGATACGATCGGCACCAGTTTGGTTTTGGTGTTTTTGACCAATGAAGGCAATTTCAACGGCAAGCCAGCCCCGGAAATTATCACATCCACATTTTCTTCCTGGGCCGCATTGACCAGGTCATCGTAATTACCCAAGGCGCACATGATATTCACGCCAAAGGGTTTTTGGGTCAGCTTCCTGGTTTCCTGTATGCTCTTGATAAAGGCGGAACGCGACCGTTCCACGTAATTAGTACCGATTTCATCGCCTTCTTCGCCCAGGCCTACCGCAGCGATCACGCCTAAAGCGCCTTCGTTGGATACTGCTGAAACCAGGGAGGAGTTAGATACTCTCACTCCCATCCCGCCCTGGATTAACGGCAGGTCTATGATCAATCCGCCAATATTGAGATCTTTAAATTTTAAACTCACGACTCTCCCTGTTATGCGTTATTAGTTTCTGTTACTATGTTGTTATATCATTTTATTTTTTACGTTTCTATGTTTTTCTATCAACTATCAGCGTAGCGTACTATCAACTATCAACTTTCTTTTATTCTGCTGCTTTCATCCCCGCCAGGTATCCTGTGGAAAAAGCTTCCTGCAAATTATACCCGCCGGTCAGGCCGTCCAGATCGATCATTTCCCCGCAAAAATACAAACCTTTTACTTTTTTAGACTCCATAGTTTGCGGATCTATTTCCTTTATGGTTATTCCGCCCCGCGTCACTGTGGCTTCTGCGATCGGCCGGGGACTGGTGATATTTATCCTGAAATCAGTGAAGCACCGGGCAATGATCTTCCGTTCTTCCCGGGTGATGATACTGCACTTTTTCTCCGGAGGTATCGCGCACCGGCGCACAAAGACCGGAGCCAGGGAATCAGGCAGGATATCTTTCACATAGTTGGCAAATGTTTTCGACCCGCGTGAATCCAATTCCTCCTGCAGGTATTTTTCAAAATCATGGTTATTGTACTCAGGCAATAAATGCAGGGCAAGCTCCACCTTTTGGCCCAGGTCTAAAGCATCCACTGCCATCCGGCTCAAGATCAATACTGTAGGGCCAGATACGCCGAAATGCGTAAATAAAATATCTCCCTGCGCTGAAGCTTTAATTTTACCGTCTATGACGATGGAAATAAGGATATGCTTTAAAGTCAAACCTGGCAGTACGGGTATAAATTCTTCATCTGATTCCAGCGGGATGAGCCCGGGCCTGAGCGGAATAATAGTGTGCCCGCAATCCCTGGCCAGTTTGTATCCGTCACCAGCAGAACCGGTCTTAGGGTACGACAGCCCTCCTGTAGCAATGATCACCTTGCCGCCAGCCAGGATCCGGCCATCAGCTGTTTGTACCCCTGTGACCTTGCTCTCGTGGCAGATTATTTTCTGCACAGCTGTATTATGCCGGACCTGCACATTATTATCTTCCAGATACTTTCTTAATACTTTCAAGACACTTTCAGCGCTGTCATTGGCCGGGAATATTTTGCCATCAGGATCTGCCCGCATATTCAGGCCGCGGGCAGAAAAAAAGTCAACCAGGTCCTGGTTCGAAAATACATGCAAGGCCCGGTAGAGAAATTTACCGTTTTTCCCAAACGCAGCGATGAATTCCTTAAAACTGGCTTTATTGGTAATATTGCACCTGCCGCCGCCAGTCATGAGCAATTTAGCGCCTAATTGACTGGTTTTCTCGGCGAGCAGGACTTTTGCCCCAAGCTCAGCAGATCTTCCAGCAGCCATCATCCCTGCCGGTCCTCCGCCAACAACAATTAGGCCTAATTTATTTTCATTTTGAACCATTTTATATTATACCATACAAAGACATAAATTACTATCTTTTTCAGCTATACAACTTGTTTCATAAGATAAAAAACATAGCCATAGTACGCGGCATATTTTCTATATGATTCCCTTTCAAAATCCTCTGCTGCCAGTACTTTCAGGGCTGCCGGATCATTCTGGTACTTTATTTTCAGTTTTTCCACCCTTTTTTGCAGCGGGGCATAATACTCTTCCAGCCAGGCGCTTTCAGGCAAAGTAAAATGCTCGATCAGGGAATATCCGGCAGCAGCGATGATCGCCATGTTACCGGCAATATCACGCATGGCAGGATAGGCCCCTTCCCAGAATTCCCTGGCCTCTGCCGGCGGGTTCTCTTTGAGCCGGGTTAATTCAGAAACAACGATATACCCCTTTGGTTTCAAGAACCTTTTCCACGCGGCCAAGCCTTGCTCAAAGCCAATGATATAAATAGCCCCTTCGGACCAGATAATATCAAAAGACTGGGGCGGGAAATTCAGGCTGAACATATCTCCTTTGACTGCTTGTACTCGCTTTTGCAGGCCCTGGCTGATAATCTGCCTGTTCAGCTGGGCCAGGAAAGACTCATGATTATCGACGGCAGTAATGTTCCCTTTGGTTATTTGCGCCAGGTCCAATGTCTGCTTACCCGGGCCGCAGCCGATATCCAATATGCTTGGCTTTCCCGGCAGGTTTTTCAGCGCCAGGAAAGCTCTCTTTGTTGATGTAAAATCCCCGGGACCTTCCCGGGGATTATCGGCATGTATCTCAAAAAATATATCGCTCATCACCTGCTCCATTAATTTTTGGGTTCGTCCCTTTTCATTTTTTCCACTATCCGCCGGTCTAATACTTCCTCAATTTTTTCTACCAGCATTTTCACGGTGACCGGCTTTACCATGAATTCTTCAGCGTAGAGTGTCGCTGCCTTGAACTTTACCGGATCGCTTTTTAAGGCGGTCAGCATAATGATCGGTATAGCCTTGGTTTTCTCATTCTCTTTGAGATCTTTGAGCACGTCAAAGCCATCCTTATCAGGTAGCATAATATCCAGCAGGATCAGGTCCGGGTCAAATTCCAGAGCGGTTTTTACGCCATCTGCGCCTTTGTATTCTGTCCTGACCTCATAATCCTCGGTATCTTCCAAATTCAATTTCACCATCTCTGCAAAACTGACCTCGTCATCAATGATCAAAATCGTTCTTTTAGCCATTTGTACTCTCCCCCTACTGTCCGGCATTTAGAATTATGGTAACCTTGACACCTTCACTTTCCTTGTTTTCCAGTTTAATTTCACCGCCGTGCATATCCAAGATCGTTTTAACCGTAGACAGTCCCAAACCAATGTTACCTTTACTGCGTTTGGTGGTGAAGAAAAAATCAAAGGCCCGGGCTAAGTCATCGGCTGCCATCCCCTGGCCGGTATCTTCTATTTCCAGTTTAACCCGGATAGGCTGGCCTTGTTCCAGGGTGCTGCGGATTATTATCTTCCCACCTTCAGGCATAGATTGAATAGCATTCAGGACTAGATTTACCAATACCTGGGTGATCTTGTCCTGGTCGAGCTTGACCAGGGGTAGGCCGGGTTGGTATTCTTTAACCACTTCGATGCGGTGCGTTTCCAGCTGGTGACGCACCAGCACGAGCGAATTATCCATAACGGCACTCAAATCTGCCGGTTCCAGCTCCAGCGCTGATATGCTGGAGAAATTCAGAAAATCACCGATCACCTTATCGGCGCGCTTGATCGCATCTTTCATATAGCCAATGGTTGAAGTGACGCTGGGATCATCCTTATTGACCTTAGTCGAGAGATAATCCACTCCTTGGAGGATAATGGCTAAAGGATTCTTGACCTCGTGGGACAGCCCATGGGCAAATTCGTCGATTATTTTCAATTTTTCAGCCTGGGCCAGCTGATTCTGGCTAAATTTAAGCATTTCAATGGTTTTATTCAATTCATCTATCTTCTTGTCGCGTTCATCTACACCAGTCATCTATCCTCCCTGACCGCCGCATTCGACTATATTCACTTTTTTCTTCTGCACTATAAAGAACAGTATGGCGGCAAAAACCGCCCCCAGCGTATCAGCCAGCATATCTTTTTGCGCGTCCCAGATATCTCCCTGGCTGCCCAGCACCGCGATCCCGGCAGACGGGTCAGCGAACACCGCGTATCCCCATTCAAATAATTCGTAGAGCAAAGCTACCGTACAAATAGAGAACACGCTGAATAATATTGTCAAAACCAGGGAATTTGATAATTTCCGGCGCTGGATATATTCAGCTACCGGGAAAGCATAAAATCCTACGGTAAAATGCGCGATCCGGTCATAATGATTGCGTTGGAAGCCAAACAAATCAGTGATCAACGCAAACGGCACCCGCTCAAAGGTAAAATGCCCGCCAAAAGTATGCATAAAGATCAGGAAGCTCATCAGCACATAGGAAATGTTGGAAAACCGGAATTGGCGGTACGTAAGCACCAGGAAAAGCACGATCGGCACAATAGCCATATTTTCAACAAACCAAACTGACCGGCTATACGGTTTGATCCCCAGCAGGCAAAAATAAATAAGATAGGTCACTAAAAGTATGAGCGGCAGTTTCTGTTTCACTTTTTCCCCTGGTTTTGCTTTTCAATCCCGTCCCGCCTTTGGCGGGAACTATCAATAATCAACTACCAACTATTTTACCGCAGTTTTTGTATCATGCTAAATCTTTTCCTGATATCTTCATCATGGACCAGGGCGTTAAATTTTGCATTCATGCCGAAATACCCGGGTTCGATCTTGATCCCCTGCCGGTCCGGAATGGCGATGATCGTGTCCGTACCGTGAGCGATCTTATATGTCCAAAAGGTCCCGTAATAGAGCCGCTGCTGCCCCAGGCAGACGACAAACACCCGGCCGATCAACTTTAGGTAAGTAGTCGAATCAAATAACCTTCTTTTAGGGTCAAAATTAATTATGGCATTTTCAAAATCATACCCGCTGATATCTTTTTCCTGGATAAACGGGATCTTTTCTAACTGGAAATCTTCCAAAGCCATATTTTTAGCTTCTTTATAGCTTTTGGGTTTTTCGGCCAGGTAGATCCGGAATTTATGGCCCAAATTGACCTGCAAAAAAGTATGGATAGACGGCAGATATAATAAAAGCAGGATGCCCGATACTATGAGGATTCCCTTTTTAATTTTTTGGATCTCTTCCTTTTCGATCATCATCAGCGCCTTTTTGAGAGTGACTCTGGGATTTAGTTCTTAAGCAATTCTCCGGCCTTAGCCGCGGCGGCATTGAACTTTTCGACCAGCAATTTTTCACTGTATGAGCCATCTTTAATAGCAGCTAACATTTCATGGATAGTTTCCACTAAAACGTCTTCGATCAAAGCCCAGTTTGCCAGATTCGGGAAACACCGCCCGTAATGAAGCGATTCGCGTAACGCTTTACCAATGGGTTTATCCATTAAGAATCCCGGTGTATAGCATTTGCTCAGACTGGGCGGCTGGTGAGTAAATTTACAGAATAACTCCTGTATCCTCTGCTGCAACAGGAAGGCAATGAATACCCAGGCTTCGTCAGGATGCTGGGAAAAGGAAGAAATAGCCAGGTTGCTGCCGCCCAGGAAAGTATAGCGGCCATTAGGGCCTGCCGGCATTGTGGCGATGTCTATATACTGGCTCAACTGGTTACGCAACAGGCTGGCCGGATCCAGATATTTATTATATACGGTAGGGGCAAAATTGCCAAAGCAGTAACTGCCCTTGATCATAAAATTCTCAGTCAATTCAGCTGAGCTTTGCAAAACTGTCTCATGATGGCAATATGTGTTGATAAAATCAAAATAAGCTTTTATGCCTTGCAGCGATCTTGCGGAGTTAAACCTGATCTCTTTCGTATCCGGGCTTAAAAAATCCCCGCCAAAATCCCAGATCCAGGGAGCCAGGTTATGCAGCAGCATCGCATCCTTTTGTCCAAAGACCCCAAAAGCCGCTACTTCCTTGTTATTCACTTTAAAATTGTGCACCTTGCTGCAGACCTTGACCAACCCGCTAATAGTCAGCAGTTCATTTTCATTAATGCTCAAGGCATTTAAAATATTATCACGATAGCACAGGATGCGCATGTCCAGGTACCAGGGCACGGAATGGACAATACTGGTCCCGGGATATACGCACAGATGCGTAACCGCCCGGGTGAAAGGAGTGAGGCCCCCGATCCGGCTAACCATTTTAGTGATATCCTTGATGGCCCCCATTTTGGCTAATACACCGTTTAAAGTATTGCCTATCTGGAACACATCCGGGCCTTGATTCCTTTTATGGTAACGGAGCACCTTGTCCCACAAGAATTCCCAGGTAGTCGTGGTCAACAAGACATCTATGTCCGGATATTCCTTTTTGAATTCCGGCAGGATGATCTCCCGCATGACCTGTTCATGTTCCTTGATTAACCAGGCAGTGATCGTGGTGTTAGGCAAATCATTCACCTTTTTCTGCTTTAAAAACCAGCGCTATATCATTGATACAGTACCTTTTGCCAGTCGGCGGCGGGCCGTCATCAAACACATGTCCCAGATGAGCTCCGCACCGGGCACAGGTGACCTCGGTCCGCTCCATCCCCAGGCTATAGTCCCTGAATTCTTTTATATTCAACGCTGAGATTGCTTCCCAAAAACTCGGCCAGCCGGTGCCGGATTCAAATTTCGTCTTAACTGCGAAAAGAGCAGTACCGCAGCCCACGCATTCATAGACACCATCATGGCCTGGCAGGGAACAACTGCCTGATCCCGGGCGTTCCGTACCTTTTTGCCGGGTTACCCGGTATTGTTCCGGAGTCAGGATTTTTTGCCATTCAGCGTCGGTTTTAACTACCCTGGTAACAAGCTCCGCCTTCCCGGTGCGCGCGTTATAAATACTTATCTTGCCTGGATCTTTTGTAGCTCCCATAATGACTCCCGACAACGCTAATATCAAGCCGGTACATATGGTTAAACTATATTTAATCTTCATGCTTGTTCCTTTACATTGCGGCTAAAGCTTCCTGCAAAAGCGGCAGTACTTCCTGCAGCTCTTCCTTGGTCAGACGGCCCAGTTTAGCAAATGATAATTTACCTTCTGCATCCTTGACCGAACGGGAAAGCTGGACTTTCTTCGGGCCATTATTATATGAATAAACACTAATGGTTATATTGCTTTTTTCCCCTGCCACTTCTTTCACAAACAATTGCTGGTCCAAACTGCTGTCATACGCCATGCTGATTCCTCCTGTTGTTTTATTTTATTCTTCTTCATGGTCCATAATTAAAAAGATCCCTGAGCGCGAAAACCTGTCCCGGCTGCGCGTTATTCAGCGCATTCAGGAGTTTTTGCCGGATGTGCAGGGTCAACTGCCGGCCTTTGCGTCCTTTTTGCACCATCTTGTGGGTTATTTGCTCTGTAGAGGCACGGACCAGATCCGAGTTGGTAATACCCAGACCAGTCATGATCCTGTCCAGCGGCTGGGTACCGTATTGATTACTCATACGCATAATATATACCCTCTGCCGGCATAAATCAAGATTTTCCTTTTAATTATTTCGACCTAAAAAAAAGCAATTCCCTGGTTTATTAGGGAATTGCTTCACATAAGCGGTAAATTTATATTTACTGGTTATATTTTTTTGACGTTCGCGGCCTGGTTGCCCTTGGGGCCTTTCTCGATGTCAAATTCTACTTCCTGGCCTTCAGCTAATGATTTGAAACCGTCACCCTGAATAGCCTTAAAATGAACAAACACATCGTCACCAGACTCTGGAGTGATAAAACCATAACCTTTGCCTTCGTTGAACCATTTCACTTTACCTTTTGTCATTGTTAATTACCTCCTTTCCTGTAAACTAACAGTAACTAATGTTGAAACAAAAAGACCGCAGGTATACTTTCACCTCGCGGTCAAAATATCAACACCTTATGCATTACTGTATTTATGTAACTATTATTATTATATCTTATTCACGGTGCGTTGTCAACTATTATCTCAGGATTATTCTTCCTGCCTGGCCGCGCGCTCTTTAGACTTGCGCAAATTCTCGTCGAGATATTGCTTCCGCAGGCGGATACTTTTAGGAGTGATCTCTACGAGTTCGTTATCTTCCACAAATTCCAAAGCAAACTCCAGGGTCATCTCCCGCGGCGGGATAAGCCGGATCGCTTCATCAGCGTTGGAAGAGCGCATATTGGTCAGCTTTTTCTCCCGGATAACATTCACAATGAGATCATTGCCTTTATTATTTACCCCGATGATCATGCCTTCATAGAGGTCATCTCCCGGCTGGATAAAGATCTCGCCTCTTTCCTGGAGTCCCCATAAGGCGTAAGCAATGGCCTTGCCGCCGCTCATGGAAATAAGCACGCCGGCCTGGCGATGAACGATATCACCTTTATATTTCTGGTACTGGTAAAAATTCTGGTACATGATCCCCGTGCCGCGGGTCATCATCATCAGGTCGCTCCTGAATCCGAGTAATCCCCTGGTCGGAATTAGGAAGTTCATGCGCACTGTACCTATAGCCGTGATCTGCATGTCTTTCATCAGGGCTTTCCTGCTGCCTAGCGCGGCGATGACTGAGCCCTGGTAACCCTGGTCAACCTCGATCAATACTTCTTCGACTGGCTCGAGAATCTCGCCATCTATTTCCTGCAGGATGACCTTAGGGGAAGAGACTTCCATTTCATAACCTTCCCGGCGCATTGTTTCTATCAGGATGGAAAGATGCAGTTCTCCCCGGCCGGCCACTTCATATTTTTCACTGCCTGGGACTGGTTTGATCTTGATACCAACATTAGTCAGTACTTCATGTTCGAGTCTTTCTTTAATGTGCCGCGAGGTGAGGAACCGGCCGCCGTCTTTACCTGCCAGGGGGCTGGTATTATGCGAAAAAACCATGGAGATGGTTGGCTCGTCGATCTTGATCGTGGGCAGAGCTTCAGGATTATCAATGCTGGCCAGTGTTTCACCGACATTCACTTCAGCCATGCCGGCGATCATAATGATATCCCCGGCTTCGGCATTATCCACTTCAACTTTTACTAAACCTTTATATTTTAATATTTTGGTGACTTTGGCCTGTTTAACTGTACCATCTATTTTGACTAATGCCATTTGCTCGCCGGTCTTGATCTTGCCATGGACAATGCGCCCGATCGATATCTGGCCGATATAAGGATCATAATCCAGCATCGTAATGAGCATCTGGAATGGCTTATCCGGATCAGCTACCGGCGGCAAGACGCGGTGCAGGATCGTATCCAGCAGTGGCTTCATATCCTGGCCTTCATCTTCCATATCCAGCTTGGCGATGCCGTCCTTGCCAGAGGCAAATACGATGGGAAAATCCATTTGTTCGTCTGTGGCGTTCAATTCGTCGAATAAGTCAAAGGTCATATCTGATACTTCATGCGGGCGGGCATTAGGGCGGTCGATCTTGTTGACTACCAGGATGGGTTTGAGATGCAGTTCCAGGGCTTTCTTGGAGACAAACTTAGTCTGCGGCATGGGACCTTCCTGAGCATCCACAAGCAGTAAAACACCGTCAACCATTTTCAGGATACGCTCCACTTCACTGCCAAAATCCGCATGACCCGGCGTATCGACGATATTGAACTGTACCCCTTTATAGATAAACGAAGCATTCTTGGAAAAAATGGTAATGCCGCGCTCTTTTTCCAGCGGATTGGAATCCATGATCGTGGTTTCGCCATCTTTGAAATCATAGGCCCCGGTTTGTTTCAGTAAGGCATCCACCAGCGTAGTCTTGCCATGGTCCACGTGGGCGATGATAGCGACATTGCGTACATTTTTGCGGCGTTTCTGGTTAGTCATTCATGTTCCCTTTCAAATTACCCGCCGCAAGCTTCCCTCCGATAGTTTCACAATCAGGAGGGCAAGACGCAAGCTGGCGGGTTATCCGCCTTTGGCGGATAAAAAAATGGCTGGGTATTTCTCCCAACCATAACATCGTGTCTTATTAAAACATCTTTATTATCTTGGTAGGTTAATAGTACCTGACTTTAGAGGTTTTGTCAACCTCTATTACTTATATTGCCTGGCTGCCTATATTGCCAGCCAGCAGTAAGGACAAGAATATTCGCCGGTATGTTTTTCATGCTTTATACCTCATTAAAAACGTTTTGATACCGGCAGGGCGACCCGGATAAGCTGTTCGATGGCGCGCACATCCTTGCGCTGTTCAGGCGTGGCAAAAGCAATGGCATGTCCAGGATGGCCGGCCCGTCCGGTGCGGCCGATACGGTGCACGTAATTCTCTGCCTCATCCGGCAAGTCATAATTTATGACCACTTCGATGCCCACCACATCTATGCCCCTGGCGGCAATGTCTGTCGCTACCAGCACGCGATAGCGTCCAGATTTAAATCCAGCCATAGCTTCCTGCCGCTGGCCCAAGGTGCGGTCAGAATGTATTTCCGCTGAATTATAGCCCATGCTCCGCACATGCCTGGCGATCTTTCTCGTGCCATGCTTGGTCCGGCAAAATACCAGGATCGAACCATGATATTGCGCCAATACTTTTTTTAGCAGTTCAGACTTATCTTCCTTCCGGACAAAAAAGAGTTCATGCGTGACTTTTTCCGCGGCTGTCCCGGCCCGCGCCATTTCCACGCGCACCGGCAGTTTCATATGATGCGTGGCGATCTTGACGATTTCCTGCGGCATAGTCGCGGAGAATAACATCGTCTGCCGGTCGCGGGGCACATTTCTCAGGATGCGGTCTATCTGCGGGGCAAAACCCATATCCAGCATGCGGTCTGCTTCATCCAGCACCAGGATATTAGCATCATCGAGACGGATGTTCTGGCGGTCCAGCAGGTCGATGAGGCGGCCAGGCGTAGCAATGATAATGCGGGGATTCTTGCGCAGTTCAATGATCTGGTTGATCAGGGACGCTCCGCCAATAAGCACTGCCGTACGCATATTAAAAGCTGGCACTATTTTCTGGAAAACATCATTTACCTGGATCGCTAATTCTCTTGTCGGTACCAGGACCAGGCCGCGGCCACTTTTTTGGGCTAACTGCTGGATCATCGGGATAGCAAAAGCCAGGGTTTTGCCTGTACCGGTTTGGGCGATACCGATCATATCCTTGCCTTCGGTGGCGATAGGAATAGCTTTATACTGGATCGGTGTAGGCACCTTAAATTTGAGCCGGTCGAGTATTTCGAGTACTTTCGGGGCAACTCCCAATTCGTAAAAACTGTGTTTCGCATTGTTATTCAGTAACGGCATAACGTGTACCTTCTCTCGTTTTATTTTGGTGTAATCATTTGAAAATATGTAAAATCTTTAGAAATAGATCCTTAACCAGGGCATACCCTTCTGGTCCGGCCAGCCAGCCGCCGGTCAGCAGCATAAGCCAGCTCAGGGCATAAATACTTGTCCCCATTATGGCGTACATTTTTTTCTTTTTGGTCTTAATGGCTAAATAACTGCATAGTGCCGCACCGCCCAGGCCAATGATCGGATTGACTACCAGCAGGACCACCCCGAACCAGAAAGCTACTGAATGATTTCCCATTAGTGTCCTTTCACTAACTTAACCCCTTGGATGATATTTCTTGTGTATTCTCTTCAACCCTTCTTTGGCGATACTGGTATAGATCTGGGTAGTGGCGATACTGGAATGTCCCAGCATTTCCTGGATTGAGCGCAAATCAGCCCCGTGCTCAAGCAAATGCGTGGCAAAGGAATGCCGGAGCAGGTGCGGCGTCAGCTTGATGATCCCTGCCTGCCGGCCATATTTCTTTATTACCTTCCACAAACCGGTACGGGAAAAATCACCGCCTTGCTGGGTAATGAACAAGGCCTTATTCACTGAACCAGGTTTGAGCATCTTTGACCTGACTGCTTTTTTGTATTGTTTCAAAAACTGGACCGCAGTCTTGCCGAGCGGCACGATCCTTTCTTTGCCGCCTTTGCCAAAGCAGCGCACATAGGCAATGGACAGGTCAATATTATCCTCTTCCAGCTTGATGACTTCGGAGATACGCAGACCGCTGGCATACATCATTTCCAATATAGTCCGGTCCCGAAATCCTAAGGTACTGGAAAGATCCGGCTGATTGAGTAGTTTTTCTACTTGCGCACTGCTTAAGGTCTGGGGTAAGTGCTTTTCCAGCTTGGGCGCATCCAGGTTTTCCGTCGGGTCATGGACCGCAATGTTCTCCTGCAGCAGGAACTGGTGAAAATTCCTGATGCTGACCAGCGAACGGGCGATACTGGCAGCCTGCAAACTGCCCTGGCGGCGGCTGACCAGATAATCAAAAACCATTTTTTCCGTGATCGCTCCGGGAGAATCAACATGGCGTGATTTTAAAAAACGCTGATAATAGGTCAGATCCCGTTTATAAGCTTCGATCGTATTGCGGCTTAAACCCTTTTCGACAGTCACATACTGCAAATACCTGTTGATCAGCTCTTCCATTTCAGCTCTTCCATCTCAGCTTCTCTTGGCCAATCGTGGAAGCCGGCCCATGTCCTGGATAAATAACTGTTTCCGGAGGAAGGTTGAATAATTTTTGCCGGATGCTTTGCCATAAGGCGGTTTCATTGCCGCCGGTAAAATCACTGCGCCCGACCCCGTTATTGAACAGGGTATCGCCGGTAAAAGCAATACCATAGCCTACCAGGGAAACACCGCCTGGCGTATGACCGGGGGTGTGGAGTACTTTAAATTCAAGCGGACCGAGAAAAACAGTTTCCCCATCATGCAGTAATGCTTCTGGGGTGAATCCGGCCAGGTCGACATCTGCCTGGTGGATCATGATCCTGGCTTTAGTCGCGCGCCGCAGGGCTTCACTGGCTCCGGTATGGTCGTAATGGCCATGAGTGTGTACAATAGACCGGACCGTGATTTGCCGGTCTTTGACCAGAGCTAGTATCTTTTCTACTTCCTCACCCGGATCAATGATCGCGCCCTGTTTTGTTTCTTCATCATATACCAGATAACAATTAGTCTGCAAAGAGCCAACCGGGATAGTTTCAACCTTCATCTTTTGTTCTGTCACTATTTCTTGGCCTCTTTCTCTTTTGTTTCCGGCGCGAATTTAGCGCGTATTTTCTTGTCGATCTCGGCAAAATCTTCCGGGTGCTCGGTCAGGTAGGTTTTGGCATTGTCCCGGCCCTGGCCCAGGCGCTTTTCGCCATAGACGAACCAGGTACCGCTTTTGTCAATGATCTTATCCTCAACGGCTGCATCCAGGAGATCCCCGGCTTTGTTAATGCCTTCATTATAGAACATTTCAAATTCTGCCTGGCGGAAAGGAGGCGCTACTTTGTTTTTGACTACTTTTATCCGCACCCTGGCTCCGACCACCGCGTCCCCTACTTTCAGGTTTTCGATGCGGCGGATATCCAAACGCAGAGAAGCGTAGAATTTCAGCGCGCGTCCGCCGGGAGTTACTTCCGGATTACCGAACATAATGCCGATCTTTTCGCGCAATTGGTTGGTGAAAATAACGCAGGCCTTGGTATGGTTGATAGCTGAAGTCAATTTACGCAGGGCCTGGCTCATCAGCCTGGCTTGCACGCCCATATGCGAGTCACCCATTTCGCCTTCCAGTTCTGCCCGAGTGACCAGCGCTGCCACTGAATCTACCACAATAACATCGCAGGCACCGCTGCGTACCAGGGTCTCAGCGATTTCCAAAGCTTCTTCACCGGTATTTGGCTGGGACACCAGCAAGCTTTCAATATTGACGCCAATTCGTTTCGCATAGCCTGGGTCTAGTGCATGCTCTACATCAATAAAAGCCGCGGTACTGCCCCTTTTCTGCGCTTCAGCGATGATATGGAGGCAGATGGTGGTCTTGCCGCTGGATTCCGGGCCGAATATCTCGACGACCCGGCCGCGGGGCACGCCGCCGACACCGATGGCGATGTCCAGCATCAGCGACCCGGTGGGAATAACTTCGACAGGTACATGCGCGTCCTTGCCTAATTTCATGATCGCGCCNNTGCCGAATTGCTTCTCGATCTGGGCAATGGCTAATTCCAGAGCTTTATCTTTTTCTGTTTCTTTGGACTTTTCTGTTTCTTTGGCCATAAAACTTTTCCTCCCTTTGAAGTTTGATTACACAGATTTACAACCTCATATCTTTATCAATGATGCGGTGGAAAGGCTTCCGCGCATGGTTGGCAAAAGCATTAAATTCAGTAAGAAAACGGATATATTTATCCAAATCTACACAGCCATTAACCATAAAAGGGTTGTGCCTGTTCTTTTCCACGCGGCGCATATCCTCTCTTAAGGCATCAGACTGCGCCCACTCGCGCCACTCTCGCATTTCCTTTTCATTCAGCATGATATTTCCTCTTTAACTCGGAAAATTTATCCTGTTTATTGAATATGCCAAAATACTCTTCAATAACCGGCCAATCAAGTTGCTGATCATATTGCTTCATCAGCGCCTCAATATCAGTATATTCTTTTGCCAAACGTTCCGGGTCATTAACCAAAGCCTGAAGCTTCAAACCAATGATGTCTTCCGGCTTTACAACCTTGATCTTGTATTTTCCTTCAAAAACATCTACACTGATCGCTTTTTCCAACATTTTTAACGATGGCCCGCGAAAAGCCAGCAGAAAATCTATTTCTCCCATAATCTTAACTGGAGAAACATACTGGGCAACGTTTTCACTCTTGAAAACACTTTCATAGCCAATAGCCCTTAACACTTGCTCAATTTTCTTAAGATCATCCTTATTGACCAGAAAATCTAAATCTATAGTTGACCGGGAAATACCCAGAGCCCCAATAGCAAACCCGCCGATAAGCCCATAGCTTATTTTCTCTTCGTCAAATCTCTTAATAATTATTCCAAGTACTTTCTCAAAATCCATTCGCAAATCCTTTGTATATTCAACTCTTTACAAAGGAGACAATCCTGTACATTAATTCCTATTTCAAGGACTGACCCCGTTATTACGGATACTACACAATTTTCATGACGATGCGCAGGATGATGTTGGTGATGAGGCCGGCAGCGATATCATCTGCCACTACTCCCCAGCCACCCTTGATCAACTGCAGCTTCTTGATGCCCAGCGGCTTGACTATATCCATCACCCGGAAAACGACGAAACCAAGTCCCAGGTACAACATGCTTTTATCAGGCAGCCATAGCATGGCGACCATCATTCCCGCGGTTTCATCGATAACGATGCGTTGGTCGTCTTTCTGGCCAAACATGCCTTCTGCCAGCCCGCTGCTCCAAATGGCTATCACTATTACTGCATAAGTCACTGCTAAATTAATAAGATTATTCTGGGAAACTAGCAAATAGAGCCCAACACCCAGCAAACTGCCGCCCAGAGTACCGGGGGCGATGGGAATATAGCCGAGATAGAAACAGGTAGCCAGTAATTTGGCTAAGGCTTTCACTGTGATTCCTCAAGAAAAAGGTTCTTATACTTAAAAATAAAGCTGACCCCGGAAATAGCAGTCAGTAACGTGGTCAGGAACATCAGCCAATAGCAGATAAGCCGGGTGGTTAAGTACCAGTCAAATTCTTGAAACCGCAAATTAATATACCCGGCCTTGTACATGGCATTTAAAGCCAGGATGATCAAAATTATAATGATGCTGGTCATCTGGGAACTGGTTTTATACTTGCCAGCCCGGCTGGCAGCCAGTACTTTTCCTTTAGCTGCCGCCAAGGTCCGGAGACCGGTAATAATAAATTCCCGGCTGATGATTACGATCACCATCCAAGCCGGGATGCTCAGTTCCCGCAACTCGACAAAAGAAATGAAAGCGACCGAGACCAGCAGTTTATCAGCCAGGGGATCCATGAACTTTCCCAAATCAGTGATATAATTATGCCGGCGGGCCAGCCACCCGTCATAAAAGTCAGTAAGCGATGCGCTGATGAATATCAGTAAAGCCAGCAACCTGGTCATAGGATGGTCAATAAAAATGAACAGCATAAAGACCGGTACCAGCGCGATCCGCAGAAAAGTAAGTTTATTTGCCAGATTCATAATTTTCTCCTATCAAGTCATAAGGCAATGCTTTGGTTATCTTAACCTGTACAAACGTGCCAGGCGGTAATTTCTTTGCTGAATGCACCAGTACCTGGTTATCTATCTCCGGAGCATCGTACTGGCTGCGGCCATAGTAATAGCCTTTTTTATCTTTTCCCTCGATGACCACGGTCAATTTCCGGCCAATCAATTTCTTATTATTCTCCAAAGCGATCTTTTGTTGGAGCATCATTAATTTCTTAAGACGCTGCTGTTTGGTTTTTTCAGGGATTTGTCCGGGCCTGGACGCGGCCAATGTCCCCTCTTCCCTGGAATAGGTAAAAACCCCGAGGCGGTCAAACCTGATATCCTGAACAAAATCATAGAGTTCCTGGAACTGCTTTTCAGTTTCTCCGGGGAACCCGACGATAAACGTGGTCCGCAGGACTGCTGCAGGAAGAGTCTTGCGGATATCCGCGATCAATTTTTCAATGTGCCGGCGGGTAACCCGGCGGTTCATCTGCCGCAAGATTGTATCATTAATATGCTGCAGCGGCAGATCAATGTATTGGCAGATCTTCTTTTCCCGGGCTAGGATCTGGATGACTTCCCGGTCCAAATGAGCAGGATGCGCATAAAGCAGGCGCAGCCAGCACAAATCCTTGATCTTCACCAGTTGCTGTAATAATTCCGCCAGGGCGCGATGCTGATTCAGGTCCGAGCCAAAATTGGTAATGTCCTGCCCGATCAAATTAATTTCGCGTACACCCTGCTGGACCAGGGATTTTGCTTCCGCCACGATATCCGTAATAGTCCGGCTGCGGAATTTCCCCCTGATCTTCGGGATCAGGCAATAAGAGCAGTGATTATCACAACCATCGCATATTTTCAGATAGGCAGAAAATGACGGAGTGAGCTGGTAGCGCGCTGCTGAATGAGCCGGTAAGTAAGCCGGCGCTTGCCGGTCGAAAAAATCTACTTCCGGCAGGGCTTTGGATAGCTCAAGCCCAAGCTCCCGTACCAGGCAGCCGGCTACCACAATTTTTTTTATTTTCCCCTTTTTTTTCAACTCGGCAGTTTTGAGGATAGCGTCAATTGACTCTTCTTTGGCACTGCGGATAAAAGAACAGGTATTGACGATCACAATATCTGCTTTGGCCGGGTCAATGGCGACTTGATGCCCTTGCTCCTGCCAGCGTCCCAAAAGATATTCTGCGTCTACCAGGTTCTTGGGACAACCGAGATTTATAATACTGACTTTAGCCATTATTGTGGCCGCAGGATGAGGATCAATATGAGAATGACAGCAATAATAGCGGTAATTGACCAGACCAAAAGGCGAGTATTATTCTTAAGCGCAGTTACGGGCGCCGGATTAGCTGTACTGGTCGTAGATTCAGCCGATTGGCCCTGCTGGCGGTTATAGGCCCGCACCATCTCATCCCCGTCCAAGCCTAAATATTGCGCATAGGAACGCAAAAATCCTTTAAGATATACTTCTGCCGGAAAAAGATCATAAGTTTCTGCTTCCAAGGCTTGCAGGTAGCGGGAAGATATCTTGGTTTCCTGGGCGATCTTCTTCAGGGAGACTTTCCTTTGTTTCCTGGCTTCAGATAAGGTGGTGCCGATGAATAGGTCCAATTTATTACTCCAAAATTCAGGTAATCAGGCTATCAGGAGATCAGGTTGTGGAGATCAGGTTATCAGGAGATCAGAAAACTAGACGATTGATTTTCCTGATTCCCTGATACTCTGATGCCCTTCCCCCTGGTACCCTGATGATCTGATACCCTATATTTATTTACATTTATTTAAATTTAAATAAATCATCTTTTACGCCGGTGTTCATTTTAACATTGAGTAATTCGCTGGTAATGAGCTGGTTATCATCTTCCCAAGTAGTTTTAATTGGCAGCCAGTTTTTAGTATCCACAAATATTTTCATCTTGAACATATAGGTTTTATCTTTGGGCTCCAGCCACAAGATCGCTTTATCCCCTACTTTGGTGGCTTTAGCTTCATAATTCCTGGCTAAGTCACTTACTGACCATAATCCATATTCGCTTTTCCACTGCTTCCCGATCAGGTTAGAGACCTTTTGGCGCATATTTTCCTGCCATTTACCTTGCTCCAGAATGTACATCACCATATCGTCTTTATTGGCAATGATCAATTGTTGAGTAGGAGCAGTATATTCAACATGCAGCAGGTCAGGTTTTTTATAGATGATCGCGCCTTTGATCACCTGACGTTCCTTGATCGCTTTTAGTTCGATCACCTGCTTCAGGTTAAACTGCAGGTCATTGATCTTGCTCTCCTGCGCCTGCATATTTTCATAAATAATTTGCGGAGTCAAGACCGGCTCTGCCGCCAAAGCCACCCCAGTGATGAATAACATACCAATAACGAAAATTGAAATTGAGTTTTTTAACCCTGAGTTTGCAATAGATTTGACGAACCGAGACGAAAAAGCGCACCGTATTTTTGTCCAAAAAAGTGCGCACATACTCGCAGTAGTATGTAAGCAGTTTTTTAGACGAAAAGACCCAGCGATTTTTTGTCGAATTCCAAAGGCTATTGCAAATTCCGGGTTTAAGTTGGGACTATAAGTCTTCATTTTGCCTTTCCATATCCCTTAAGTAATTTTCATCCGCCAGTACTTCACGCGGCTTGGTCCCGTCAGGAGGTCCGATCAAGCCTTCCTGCTCCATCTGGTCAATGATCCTGCCGGCATGGTTATAACCGATGCCCATACGCCGCTGCAGCAGGGAAATGGACGCCTGCCGGCTGTTCAAGATCAATTTCACCGCTTCCATGAATCTTTCGTCTTTTTCCACTTTGCGGCTGTCACTTTCCGTATTCTGGGCAGACAGGATGATCTCTTCCTTATAATCCGGCGATCCCTGTTTGGACAGGAATTCCACGAGCCGGGTGATCTCGTCTTCAGTCACCAGCGCTCCCTGTAATCTGACCGGAGCCGGCGCTCCCGGCGGCAAGAAAAGCATATCACCGCGCCCAGCGAGTTCTTCTGCCCCGCCGCTATCAAGAATGATCCGCGAATCCAATTTATTTTGCACATAAAAAGCGATCCGGGCCGGAAAGTTGGCTTTAATGACACCGGTAATGACATCCACGGTCGGCCGCTGTGTCGCCAGGACAAGATGAATACCGACGGCGCGGCCCATTTGGGCCAGGCGCATAATAGTATCTTCTACTTCTACGCTGGCCAGCATCATCAGGTCTGCCAGTTCATCTATGATCACGACCAGGTACGGCATTTTTTCCACACCCGGTACTTTGTTGTAAGTATCAATATTACGGGCTCTGGCTGCGGCCAGGGTTTTATACCGGCGCTCCATCTCGGTCACCATGCCCCGCAGTGCTCCGGCTGCCTGTTTGGCGCTGGTGATCACCGGCGCCAATAAATGCGGAATGCCGTTATAAATAGGCAGTTCCACGGTTTTCGGATCGATCATCAGGAATTTTACCTCA
Source organism: Elusimicrobia bacterium UBA6262 (assembly GCA_002441095.1). Classification (GTDB taxonomy): domain Bacteria; phylum CAYTYR01; class UBA6262; order UBA6262; family UBA6262; genus UBA6262. The sequence continues at coordinate 8,178 of DJVG01000033.1, read as the reverse complement.
TCGGGAGTCGCTTTATAAACAATGCTGGCGATCAGGGTATTAATGCAGACGCTTTTGCCGCTGCCGGTGGTTCCGGCGATCAGCAAGTGCGGCATTTCCTGCAAATCAGCGACTGTAGTCTGTCCAGACACAGTCTTGCCCAGGGCCAGGGTCAATTTACTGTCATCAGCCTGGAACTCTTTGCTTTCAAATATTTCGCGTAAAGAAACTATTTGCGGTTTGGAGTTAGGGATCTCAATACCAACCGCGTTTTTCCCCGGGATAGGCGCCAGGATACGCACCCGGGCAGCGCGTAAAGCCAGGGCAATATCATTCTCCAAAGCAGTGATCCGGCCTACCTTGACACCGCTGGAAGGCTGAAGGTCATAGCGGGTAATGACCGGACCGGGATGGATCTCCACGACTTGGGCCTCGATCCCAAAATTAGCCAGGGTCTGCTGTAAGAGATTAGCGTTCTGCTGCAATTCCCCTTCGTCCATCTGGACCTTATCTTTACTGCGGTCATTAAGGAGTGACATGGGAGGCAGCTGGAATGTTCCGGCGATCCTGGGTTTTTTAGGCGCAGGATCAGCCTTAACCGCCGGCGGGGTATTGATCATCGGATTCTGCGGTTTACGCTCCTGGTTTAAATGGATCAAGGGCTTGGCCGGTTTATCAGTGACTTTAATGTCCGGCAATTCCCTGGTTTTTCTGATGACCGGCTTGGCTTCCCGGGACAGGGATGATTTTTTAGCGAATATTTTAATTTCCCGTAGATCTTCTATCTTTGCTTTGACTATATTAAAAAATTCAACCAGTGAAAATTCAGTGGTAAAAACGACACTCACCGTCAAGCTGAAGACCAGCAGCAGGCCCGCCCCGACAGTGCCAAATCCCCTGCTTAGCAGTTTGCTGAAAAAAGTACCGACATACCCGCCCCACATGCCGGAAGCGATATACTCATCAGCTTTGATCAGGCTGATCAGGGTACAGCTGGAAACCAGCAGCAGCAACACGCCGGCGATCTGCAGGTAGAACCGTTCTTCATCTGCCTCATGTTCGATCCGCTCATAGCCCCAGATAACCATGATCAAGGGTATAAAATACGCGCCGAACAAACCAAAGATATCTTTCAGGTACTTGGAGAAATAACGGCCAAATGCGCCAATGAAGTTTTTACCGCCGGGACCAGGGAACAGGGATAAAATAATTAATAACGACACGGTCACTAAAAACAAACCATAAATTTCATGCCGTCTTTTGTCTTTGCGCAAGGAGCGGAATAATTTCATTTATTTATAGCACCTCAGCGATTAAAATAAAATAGGAGCAGGATCGCGCCGAACAAAAAACGATACCAGACAAAAATAGCCAAGTCAGCCTTTTTAAGGTACTGTAAAAAAAACCTGATGCACAGTATTCCTACGATAGCGGCACTCAGTATGCCGACCATAAAATTTCCCAGGGGGATTGATAAACCAGACCCGTAGAACTTTTTCAAGGGAACAATGGCCGAACCAAGTATGATCGGGGTGGAAAGCAAAAAAGAAAAACGGGCGGCGCTCTCCCGGTCCAGTCCCAGGATACGGGCACAACTGATAGTACTGCCGGAACGGGAAACCCCGGGGATAATGGCCAAAGCCTGGCTAACACCGATCCATAAGCTTTGCCTAAAAGTCATTTGCTTAAAATTCACATCCTGTCTCCCGTAACGGTCGCAGAAATACAGGACTATACCCATAATGATCAAGCTGATACCGACCAACCCGGCATTACGGAAGTATGATTCTACTACATCATCCAATAAAAAGCCAATTACGGCGCCAGGAATAGTGGCGGCGATCAAATACCAGAACATCTGGCCATCCCTGGTGCCTGTACCATGTATCCCGCTTTTTAATAGCCGGATCCAATCCCGCCAAAAATAGGCCAGGACCGCAGCCAGGGTCCCCCAATGCAGGGCAATATCAAATTCCAGCCCGTGATCGGCCCAGCCTAACAACCAGGGTATGGCGATCAAGTGCCCGGAGCTGGAGATCGGCAAAAACTCCCCTGCTCCCTGGATAATCCCGTAAATAATAGCTTGAAGTATAGTCATAGAAATCTTTTTTTAGTATAGCATATAGATCAAAAAAAAACAACCATAATAAATATGGTTGTTTTCGAATAAGGACAAACTAAAATGGGCTACTTCTTAAAGTTCATCACAGACATCATCAGGAGTAGTCTCGTACATCTCCAGGATGGCTTTGTTGATATCTTCTTTGATACTGGAATTCTTTATATATACAGTGTCGCTGTATTTACCATCGCTTCTTTTGCGGCCAGGCATACCTACAAATAAACCCTTCTCACCATTTAAAACCCTGATATCCCTCATCACAATACTGTCGTTAATGGTAATGGTCGCCCAAGCTTTCAGGTTCCCTTCCTTTTTCACCTTCTTGATCTTGACTCCAGTTATCTCGAAAGACTTTTCCACTGCCATGTAATCCCCCATACTCAGGTTAAATTACTTTAAGGAAATTTTTACATCTTTCTTGGCGTCCTTGATGTTCAGTTTATCTTCACGGGCTAACCACCCTATACCCATGCACACCAGGCTGCTAGACAGTTTTAATCCGGTTTTTAGTTTTAAAACTGATACTTCCCCGTTCTTTTCCAGATACTGGAATATTTTCCCGGCAGAGTCACCGACTTTATCGATCATGATATTCACCTCCTTTACTATAACTAGTACTGTTGACTTTGTTAACTAGGTTAGCAACACTCATTAACTTTGTCAAGAAAAAAATGGTTCCGTACCTACGGCATTACCAGTATAAGCGCCTGATTACTTTCCACGCGTTGGCCATTTTCGACCAGGAATTTGATCACTTTACCGCTGGTCTCTGATTGTATCTCATTCATCATTTTCATGGCTTCAATAATGCAGATAGTTTGGCCTTTTTTGATGTCCTCGCCTACAGAGATAAAATTGGCTGCCCCGGGAGCTGGGGACCGGTAAAAGACACCACCCAGTGGCGCGTTTACTTTGACTGCACCAGCCGGAATATTTACTTCTTGCGGTGCTTTACTTAATCCGGGTGATGTAACTGGTGCAAGTGAGAGCGGCGAGTAATACTGCGCTTTTGCTTCCTTGCGGCGCAGTTTAAGCTTGCCCTCCTGACCCTGGATATCAAGCTCTACCAGGTCCTCTTTAACCATGAACTTAAAGACCTTTTTTATTTCTTTGAGATCTTCTTCACCCATGTTTAAAATACTCCTTTACCCCGTTAGAGATATAAAATATCATATTTTCTCTCTCCGGAGATACGCATTTGGTCAAGTCTTGGGTGTTACAATATAGCCTCTCTAATAGGGCCTATTTTTTTTCACGCAAAACAGCCTTGCGGCTCAGGTTGATACGGCCCTGGGAATCGATCTCCACTACTTTGACCTCGATCTCATCGCCTTCCTTGACCACATCTTCCACTTTTTCGGTGCGCCCTTCAGCCAGCTGGGAAATATGTACCAGTCCTTCTTTACCCGGCAGGATCTCTACAAAGGCGCCGAAGTTCATCAGGCGGGTAACTTTACCCATATAATTCCGGCCGATCTCCGCGTCTGCCGTCAGGTAGCCGATCATTTCCACAGCCGCGTCAACTGATTCCTGGTTCGGTCCGGAAACAAATACCTTGCCGTCATCTTCAATATTGATCTCGGCTTTGGTATCTTCGATAATTTTCTTGATGACCTTACCGCCCGGGCCAATAACATACTTAATCTTATCAGTAGGGATCTGGATAATGCAGATCTTGGGCGCCAGGCTGGAAATATCCTTACGGCTGGCTGGCAAGACAGCGGTCATCTTATCCAGGATATGGAGCCGCCCTTTTTTGGCTTTGGCCAAGGCTTCGGCCAGGATCTCATAGCTTAAACCTTCCACCTTTATATCCAATTGAATAGCAGTAATACCATTAAGCGTCCCGGCAACTTTAAAGTCCATATCGCCATAATGGTCTTCATGTCCGCTGATATCGGTAAAGGTGGCATATTTATCTTTTTCCAGTACTAAACCGATGGAAATACCAGCTACCGGGTTAGAAATGGGGACGCCTGCATCCATCAAGGAAAGAGTACCGCCGCAGACGCTGGCCATTGATGAAGAGCCATTAGATTCCAGGATATCTGACACGATCCTGATCGTATAAGGAAATTTTTCCTCTCCCGGCAGGATCGGGGCCAGTGATCTTTCAGCTAATGCGCCGTGGCCTATTTCTCTCCGGCCAGTACCGCGCAGGGGCTTCACTTCACCGGTCGCGAAGGGCGGAAAATTGTAGTGCAGCATAAATTTCTTTTTATATTCCCCTTCCAGTTCATCCATGATCTGGCGGTCATCCATCGTGCCTAAAGTCGTAGTGACCAGGGCTTGGGTCTGGCCACGGGTAAATATTGCGGATCCATGGGTCCTTGGTAAAACGCCCACTTGTACGTTAATATCGCGGATCTGGTCAAAAGTACGGCCGTCCAGTCGTTTGTTCTCTGCCAGGATCAGGCGGCGTATCTCTTTCTCCAGCATTTTGTCAATGACTTGCTTGATCGACTTTTCCTGCTCCGGGTATTTTTCGGCAAAGTGCGCCACTGTTTCAGCAATGCCTTTGTCTAATACTGCTTCGCGTTCTTTTTTCTCAATAACCTTCACGGCCTCCAGGACATATTTCCCGGCAAAAGCTTCCACTTCCTGTGTTAGCGCCGGATCTACCTCGGCAAAAACATATTCATTTGGTTTAGCCCCGCATTTTTTGAGCAATTCTTCCTGCAAAGCGACTATATCCTTAATATATTTATGGCCGAATTTTATGGCTTCCAGGACTTCTTCTTCAGAAACTTCAGAGGAGCCGCCTTCGATCATGGTCACCGCATCTTTAGTGCCGGCGATGACAATGTCAAAACAGCTATTCTTCAATTCATCCATGGTGGGATTAAGCACTAACTGCCCTTCAATTTTGCCGACTCTCACCCCAGCGACCATTTTAGCAAACGGCGCTCCGGCTAATCCTAAGGCCAGGGAACTGGCGCAGATGGAAAGCACGTCCGGATCATTCTGGGTATCGACAGACAATACAGTCACCATTACCTGTATCTCATTACGGAATCTTTCGTCAAAAAGCGGACGCAGCGGCCGGTCGATCAGGCGCGAGGTCAATACTTCTTTTTCGCGGGGCCTTCCTTCTCTCTTGAAAAAACCGCCCGGTATCTTGCCGGCAGCATAGGTTCTCTCCCGGTATTCTACGGTCAACGGGAAGAAATCGATCGCTTCCCTGGGTTGATTGGCTATCCCGACTGTAGCCAAGACTACAGTCTCAGCATATGACGCAATGACCGCGCCCTGGGCCTGTTTGGCCAGTTCGCCGGTTTCAAATTTTAAGGTCTTGCCGTTTAACTCCACACTTACTGCTTGCTTTTTATTTTCCAATGTAATTTCCCTTCTTTACTTGCGTAAATCTAATTTTTCGAGCATCGCCCGGTATTTCGTTAAATCATACTTCTTGAGATAATCCAGCAGGCTCCGTCTCTGTCCGACCAGCTTCAACAAACCCTGCCTGGAATGATGGTCCTTTTTGTGCGTCTTAAAATGCCCGGTGAGCTGATTGATGCGTTCAGTGATCAAAGCTACCTGCACTTCAGTCGAGCCTGTATCTTTTTCGCTCTTCTTGAATTTTTCGATTACTTCCTTCTTCTTTTCTTTGGGTAATACCATGATTTTCACTCCTCTCTAGAATAGTACTAATATTTTCGAATAACGCTAATTACAGCGAATTATGCGAATGCTTCTTCATTAAGATTTATATTATAGCATAAGACCGGCAAATTTACAAGCGTTTTATGCATTTAATGGACAATACTGTTAACCTTGGCAACATCCCTGGCGATCTGCCGGGCCAATAAAGCATGCGTACGGAACACCCGGACATCACGTATCTTTTTGATCAGGTCCAGGTTCATTATTTTCCCGTAAATCCAGCCTTGAAATCCGAGCAAATGCGCTTCCACTACCGGATCCTTAGGCGCCGCTTCGACACTGGCGCGGTAGCCAAGAAATACAGCAGCCGGCCAGGATTTATTTCCCATTATTGCCCGGGCGGCATATACTCCCAGCGGTAATACATTCCGCTTATCGATATCGAGATTCGCAGTAGGGAAATTCAATTGCGCTCCTAAGCCCCGTCCTCTGACGATCCTGCCGCTTAAAATATACCTGTGTCCCAGCAATATGGACGCAGCCCTGATCTTGCCGGCCCGCAGTAACTCCCTGATCTTGCTGGACGATACCTTTTGGCCATGCCGGTATACCGTGGGCATAACCTTTACGGCATAATCCCATTGTTTTCCAAAGAGCCTCAAGGTTTCGATACTGCCTGTTTGGCCGGCACCGAAGCGGTAATTTTCTCCTACCCACAAGCTTTTTACACCCAGCTTCTTGACCAGGATATCCCGGACAAATTTCCGGGGACTGATCCCGGCCAGGCGCTTATTAAATTTCAGCACTACGATCACTTGTGCGCCCAATGTATCGATCACTCTGATCTTGGCCGCCGTAGTGGTCAATAATACGCCTTGGGAATTCTTTTTGAGTATTTCCCGGGGAATATGGTCAAAAGTCAGGACCACACTGGTACCGCCGGATTGCCGGGCTTCGGCTACCGCCGCCCGGATCAACTGCTGGTGGCCCAGGTGCACCCCGTCAAAAGTACCCAGGGCAATAACCGGGGCTTTCAGCTTTTTTATATTTTGTAATCCGTAATAGATTTTCATTGTACTGGATCAATCCAACTGTTTACTTACTTGTGAAAATACCTTTTTCTTTACCTTGGAAAGAGATCCTTCCAGGAAGAAACCTGCCGCCTTTTTATGGCCGCCACCGCCAAAGGCAACCGCAATGGCATTGACATCGACATGGCCATTAGAACGCAGGCTTACCTTAAAACCATTATTTTGCTCTCTGAATACAATAGCCACTTTAACGCCTTTCAATGAACGAACATACCTGATAATGCCTTCACTATCTTCTTCGGTAGCTCCCGCCTGGCGAAAAACCTGCTTAGTCACTACCGTGCACGCCATCTGTCCCTTATAGCTTACTTCTATCCCGGACAAACTGGCTCCCAGCAGTTTCAGCTGCGGCAAATTATTCTCTTCGTAAAGCTTACGTCCCAGTTCGCAGGGATCGACCCCTGCTTCCACCAGCAAGGCCGCAGTCCTTAAAGCCGCTGGATTAGTATTGGCTTCCTGGAACTTGTTGGTTTCCGTGACCAGTCCGGTATACAAGCAGATAGCCATATCCCTGGTAATTTTTTTGGACCTGGCTTTGATCACATTATATATTTGTTCAGCGCAGGAAGCGCTGTTCTTATCCAGGTAATTAAGATCGCCAAAAGGAATCGCGCTTAAATGATGATCGATGACGATCACCTTCTTAGCCTGGACCGGCAAATCAATAATATTGCCGGTACGCTGGATATCGCTGGCATCCAGGATTAAAGCCACATCAAAATTACCTTTGACCTGGTCAGTTTTTACGATCTTTCCGGCCCGGGGCAAAAAACGGTATAGCTCCGGACAACCGTCCCGGTTGGCGATCACATAGTTCCTTTTACCCAGCTGTTCCAGGAACAAAGCCATGGCTGTTTCACAGGATATGGAATCCCCGTCAGGATTGACATGAGAAGTTAAAAAGAATGAACGGCCGGCATTAATGGCTTTTACTATATCCCTGATCACTGTCCCGGTCATTTTTTTTCTTCTTCCTTTTTGAGCTTGTTCAGGATCTCAAAAACATGCTCTGCTTTTTCCGCGGTCTGGTCATAATAAAAACGCAGCTGGGGCACAAATCTCAATTGCACCCGGTGGGCTATTTCCTTACGGAAAAAAGGAGTGGCTTCCTCCAGTATTTTTTGGGTCTGCTTCTGCTTTTCCGGCGGGCCGTAAACACTAAAAAAGATCTTGGCCAGTTTCAGGTCCGCAGTCAGATCCACATCAGTAATGGTAATGAAACCGACTTCCTGGTTCTTAAAATCAGCGATCATGATCTTGCCCATTTCCCGCTTGATCAGCTCAGCTACCCGTTCCACACGACGATTCATTTTCAACCTACCTAATAAAAATAGTTATAAGTGATAAGTTAAGGTAAAATGTACAATTGTAAAGATGTGTTGA
>DJVG01000061.1 GCA_002441095.1 Elusimicrobia bacterium UBA6262 | reverse complement strand
TCAACACATCTTTACAATTGTACACTTACTTTTAGCATTTAGCATTTAGCATTTAGCATTTAGCATTCAACGTCCAGCTTTCAGCTTGTTTTAATTTTCCCGAACTTCTGCGGCAGGGTATATTTATCGATCAAGGGAGTGAGCATATTAAAGATCAAAATAGAATAACAAACCCCTTCCGGGAACCCGCCTTTATAGCGGATCAAGACGGTAAGGATACCGCAGCCGCCGCCAAAAATAATTTTCCCTTTGCCGGTCATGGGGCTAGTCACCATATCAGTGGCCATGAAAAAAGCGCCCAGGATCAAACCGCCGGCCAGGATATTAAACCAGGGGTCTTTGCCCATCATAGTGCTTAATAAAGCAACAGCAGTGATAAAAGAGACCGGGATATGCCAGGAGATCTGTTTTTTATATAATAGATATGCCGCACCAAGCAATAACGCAACAGCTGAAGTCTCACCTAAAGAACCAGCCCGGTAGCCGACAAACATATTCCAGTAAGATGGCAAAGATTGGGGCAAATTAAATTTGGCAATAGCCAATGGCGTCGCCGTGGTAATAGCATCAAAAGGCGAGATCCAGGTGGTCATGGCTACAGGCCAGGAAGCCATCAAGATAGCCCGGCCGGCAAGAGCCGGATTAAAAGGATTGTAGCCGAGCCCGCCAAATATCTGCTTAACCAGCACAATGGAAATAGCAGCGCCGATAGCGATGATCCACAACGGGAGACCCGGGGGACAAACCATGGCCAACAGCAAACCGGTAATAGCCGCACTGCCGTCAGATATAGTCACTTCCCTCTTCATGATCTTTTCACTGATAAATTCAGCCGCTATAGCACTGGCCATACTGACCAGCATTAGCCAGAGGGCAGGCAGGCCAAAAAAGTAAACTGCGGCAATTGCTGCCGGGGACAGTGCGATCAACACGTCGCGCATGACTTTAGAGATGGTTTCTGTATTCTTCAGGTGCGGTGAGGTGGAAACAACATAAGGAGCCATTATTTAGTATCCTTTTTACTTTCTATTTTCTTCTTCTTGGCCTGGGCGATTTCAATCTTGGCCCATTTGGCATACTGCACCAAAGGGATCTTGGCCGGACAGCCATAGGCACAAACACCGCACTCAATACAATCAGCAACATCCTGTTTCGCCATGGCTTCATATTCCTGCCGGCGGCCATATAAACCATATAAATAAGGAGTAAGATTCATCGGACAGGCTTCTATACATTTGGAACAGCGTATGCAGGGACCGGCTTGGACAACCTTGGCCTCCTGGGTAGTCAACACCAGTATCCCTGATGTTCCCTTGATCACCGGAACATCCAATGAATACTGGGCGATCCCCATCATGGGACCCCCCATGATCACTTTGGCAATATCACCCTGCAAGCCGCCGCAAAATTCAATAACATCAGTGAATAAGGTCCCGATCCTTACCTTAATATTCTGCGGTTCTTTGATCCCGCTCCCGGTAACCGTAATTATTCTTTCAATTAAGGGACGATTTTCACGTAAGGCTTCATAGATAGCAGCAGATGTCCCTACATTATCTACAACGACACCTACTTCAAAGGGTAATTTACCGGAAGGGACCTCTTTTTTGAGCAGGGCTTTGATCAACTGTTTTTCAGCCCCCTGGGGATACTTGGTCCTGACTGTGGCCACATCTATATTAGGTTCCATTTTGACTGCCGCAGAAAGCAGTTTTATGGCATCAGTCTTATTGTCTTCAATGGCAATGATCCCCTTACCCACATCCAGTAGTTTCATAATGATCTTCAATCCTTCAATAATCCCCCGGGGATTGTCCAGCATTAAGCGGTGATCACAGGTAAGGTACGGTTCACATTCACAACCATTGATAATAATGACGTCTATTAATTTATCTGCGGGTGGAGTAAGTTTAACTGAGGTAGGAAAAGCAGCTCCGCCAAGGCCGACCAGGCCTTTGTCCCTTAACTTGTCACGGACCTCCTGGGGCAAAAGGCGGAAGAAATTATCATCTCTCTTAATATCATCGGCCCACTGGTCAAGACCGTCTGATTCAATAATAATTGACAGGACTTTATTGCCTAATGGATGGGGATAAGGCTTGATATCAGCTACTGTGCCGGAAATTGAGGCATGTACCGGAGCCGTGATCAAGGATTTGCTTTCGCCTATCTTTCGCCCTTTTTTTACCTTATCGCCTTTTTGGACTAAAGGATCACAGATAGCTCCAGTATGCTGTAATAAAGGAACAACCACCATTTTTGGTGGTGGCATTACTTTGACAGCCTGGCTGCAGGTCAGTTCTTTTTTCCCGCTGGGATGAATCCCCCCAGGGAAAGTTAATACCTTCACTCTGACGAACCTCCATAGTACAATTGATATAAAATTATACCCTTTTCATAGTACCCTGTCAAGATTTTTTCCGGGAGGAGCAAAGAGCTTATAATTATTGATATTTAAGCAAAATAATGCTATAAATCAGACATTATGAAAAAGACCAGATCACCATTCAACGAATTAGTCAGGATCATGGCCCTGCTGCGCTCACCTCAGGGCTGCCCCTGGGACAAGCACCAGACCCACCAGACCTTAAAAAAATACCTGCGGGAAGAAACCCGGGAAACACTGGAAGCTATCAATGAAGGAGATCCGCTGCATTTGCAGGAAGAGCTGGGGGATATATTACTGCAGGTAGTATTTCATGCGCAGATCGCCAGGGAAAATAAGGAATTTGACATCAATGATGTGATCCGGGGCTTGACCAGGAAATTAAAAAGGCGGCACCCTCACGTTTTTGGTAAAGTCAAAGTGAAGAATGCCGCTGAAGTAGTCAGGAACTGGCACACCATAAAGAGGCAAGAAAAAATAAGAAAAAGTTAGTGAGTTTCAAGTTGCGAGTTAAGGAAAACACAAATTAATAAGGCAAATCAAAACTCGTTAACCCGAAACTCGTAACCCGAAACTGTACTATTTATAGAACAATTGGCAGTGGCAGTGGCCATCAGCGGCAATTTCATCCTTGTGCCACTTACATGGGCAGATCTTCAGCTTGTCCTGCTCCGGATCACCGGTCAATGGCCGGCAGGGACAATATTGGAACCCTTTGTTGACCCGGTTCTTGGCTAATCCCTCAATGACTATTTCCGCCATTTTCATATCCGGGTTAAGCTTATATCCTGATAATTCGCAATAACGCCTCGCAAACTTCCTGACTTTCTCTTTTTCCTGTTCCTGGTCCTTGGGCATAATGCCTCTATAGCAATTTAGCCAGTTTATCGGCTATTGCTTTCTTATTGGCTACGCCAATACTTTTATCAACCACCTGCCCGCCTTTGAAGAACAGCAACGTAGGTATGGCGCTGATCTGGTACTTGGCCGCTGTAGCCTCATTTTCGTCGGTGTTCAGCTTGCAGACTTTGGCTTTGCCGGCAAAATCCTTGGCTACTTCTTCTATGGTCGGCCCCAGCATCATACAAGGCCCGCACCAGGACGCCCAAAAATCAACCAGCACCGGTTTATCTGACTGCAATACTTCCTGTTCAAAGGTAGCATCGCTTAAAACCACTTCGTTACTCATATTCCCCTCCTTTACTAAATTTAATATTTTTGCTTCATTGAAACCAAACTATAGTTGCGTTGGCGGCGGTGGTGGCTGAGTTTTAAATACTTTGGGAGAGATCACACCACCGGAAATCATGATCTTAAGGGCTTCATCCACCTTTATATCTAATAAAATAGTATCTTCAGTCTTGTAAAAACTGATAAACCCGGTAAGAGGATTGGGCACGGTTGTTACAAAAACTGTATAATATTTTTGGCCGGCAGTAAAACGGTCGCAGGTGATCTCTTCATTCATGATAAATCCCAGGGTATAGCAATCCTGATGCGGCCAGGGGACTAAAACCGCCCGGCTGAACTTAGCTTTGCTGGATTCATTAAAGATAAACATGCCCAGTTGCTTGGCTGAAGGATAAATATTCCGCACTAAGGGAAATTTCATCAGCCAGCGTTCAAACTTCGGGAAAAAGCGGCGGGCAAAAACCTTATTGGTGAGATACCCGGCCAGCAGGATCAATAAGACCATGATCACGATACCCAGCCCGGGGATATAGTAGCCATACTCTGCATACAGGTAATCATTAATAAAACTACCCAGGAAACCGTCAGAGATCTGGAATAATATCTTTAATATCCATAAAGTCACAAAGACCGGGAACAGGATCGCTAAGCCGGAGAGAAAATATTGTTTAAATTTAGAAAAAGTTATTTTGGTTTCCATACACTGGCTTCTCCTCTTGTGTAGTAATGGTAATATCTCTTGACAGCTGATAGTCAAATAAGGTAAAAAAATATAACTTCTCACCAGAAAGGACTATGTTTGTGACTGAAAAACGCAAATTACCCCGCTATAAAGCTAAATTACCGGTAACTTTTAACGATAACTTCCAGGCTGAAGTCAAATTCACCGGCACGATCATGGATATCAATCTGCAGGGCGCAGGTATTTTAACTTCTACCCACTATACCAAGGGTAAAGTCATTAATATGAACTTTGATTTCAAGGATGGCAAAAAGTTCTCCAGCATCATGGGTGAGATCAAATATGTCAACAGCTCTCCTGACGGTTACCATATCGGCGTAGAAATTACCAATTATAATGCCTACCACCTGAAAAAACTGGTCGATTCTATTAATTTCATGTCGGTCAGTTCCGACCTGCCTATCAGCTAATCAAATTTTACAGGCAAATCATCAATTAATACCCGATTGATCATGGCCCGGCCGCTGTTATCAACAGCAACTTCTACCGCTACTTTCCCCTGGGCAGTTCTTCTTATCGCAGCTTCGATATTAGCGCCCTTTCCTTCAGGAACAAAATAGCTTTCTATCCCGTATTCAATACTGAGCGCTGGCCCCTGGCTGTTCCTGACTACACCTTTAATATTAACTCCGCCGGATGGTTTAGTCCTTAACCACACCGCCTTTGGCTGCCAGAATTTCCCTATGGGTTCCAGATTAATATTTATCTGTTGTCCGCGGGAGTAGTTGCCAGGTTCCCTGGCCAGACGAGCTATATCAATATTGCTGATCTTATAATTCAGGATAACATAATCACCCCGCAGCAAATCACGGGGGTCAACAGGCTCAGTTTCCAACATGATCATATTGCCGGTGGACAGGATCCGTTCCTTGGAGATAATAATAGTTAGAGCAATGACAAGCCAAGCCGCAGCAATAACCAAAGTAATAGCTTTTTTGCTCATTAACTTTTCATCCTTTCAATGATCTGCCGCCGCTTTTTTTCCAAATACATGCCGCCAAAGATCAGAAAGATGCCGCTGACCAGGAAGAAGATGGACTTCTCCTGAAGTTTCCAGAAAATATCTACATACCGGGTGATAATAAATAAGACAAAAAATGCTACCCCGCAATTAAACAATAACGGATTTTGCGCTTCCACCCCGCTGAAGAGACAAAGAACGGCAAAAACGACCAAGATAATATTAGCAATAATAGTATTCACCAGCGCCGCCGCCGGATTTGAAAGGATCAGCATACTTCCCACCGTGGATACCAATAGGCCAATAAACTCTAATTTGCCGATTTTATTTTTAAAGTAGCCTTGCCAGAACAATATGGCCATTAAGGCGATAAACACTAAAAACATGAATAATGAGTTAAATTGCATAATCCCCGGTGCCAGCGGCCTGCGGGAAACAAACACTTCCTTAAAAGCCAAAATATAGGCAAATATAAAACACAGGATAAAGCCGGTGAACTTATAGATACTGGCCTGCTCCTCATGCCAGTTTTTATGCAGCATACCGATAGCAAACAAGACCGCGCCGATCAGTGAATGTAAGAGGCTAAATGATATAAACTCATTTGCCTGCCGTACAATATTCATATAAACGGCTAAGGTTAAATTAAGCCAGACCAGGGCGCTGACCAGATTGATAGTGACAACAGCTTTGGACCCGGCTTTATAAGACAGGTAAAAGAGCAGGGCCAGAGGCAAGAGGAAGTAATAATTTGGGGTCGTTTGCCGGATCACGAAGAAAGCAACCAGCCAGAGGGGAAAACACAGGGCAGCGGCCAAGAGGTAAATTTCCTGTTTCCTGACCCATAGATAATATACCAGCAAGCCGGCGCTGGCAATCAAAACAAAATAGTCCTGCTTAAGAAAAACAGCACACCCCGCGGCAATGACCAGGCTTAGCACATTCACCCACTCCCACTTAATAAACAACCTGGATATGGGCAGAAGCAGCAAGAAAACCAGTATTAGATAATAATAGTTGGCCGCTTGATTACTGATACTGTAAGTAATATTCCAGATCAAGAATAGCGCTGAAGATAAAATATAAGTATATTCATTCTTAAAGAAATAGGCCACCGGCAAAATAGGGAAAGCCCAGAGCAGGAAAATAAACCAGTTCTTAGAGGTTGGGATATTGTAAATTTGGGTGATCAAGGCAATGCTGCCGCCCCAGAACAATCCGGCTAGTAAAAATAAGCTTTTACCCAATAAGGGATAATCTGTTCTTTCATAAGATACATAATACCCGGCATATAAAGTTCCCAAGGTAAGACCTAAAAGCATAGCGGTGCGCACTATCTTTGGTATTTCCTGCCAATTGCTGGCTACCATAAAAATTATACCCAAGCCAACAAAAATCGCCCCGATCAAAGTCAATATTTTAACGGTATCCAGTTTTCTGTCAGTATCTACCCGTTTCAAGTTGTAGCTGGCTAAAATAGCAGTGCCTTGCTCTGTGGAAATAAGCTTACCTTTTTCCCAGGTAACGATCTGTTTTTGCAGCCAACCATAATGTTTCCTGTTATGTCCAATAAATTTCCTGACAATAATATAAATTATGACCAGCCAAAACAACACCCCGATGATACTGTACATGCTAACTCCTATTTCTTTGGCTCCCAAAGCGGCCACTCAGTCCACATGGTCTTATAGAGGTAGTAAGCCCGGCGCAGTTCCCGCAAGAATGGCGATTGCTTGCCGTCACCCTGGCCGCAGAGGCCAAACCACTCTTCACTGACTGTACCGTCAGGCAAAATAAATAAATCATTGTGTGTCGTGTCATGCTCAAAAGGCGAGGTCTCGCGGTTGGACTTCCACCATTCATCCAACCACTCAAAAACAATGCCGCCGATAGAATTTCCATATCCGCCGCGGCCGGCCCGGTTATAAAGGATGTCTTTCCAGGAGGCTTCATGATAAATGGCTTGCTCCCCTTCGTTCACTCCCTGGCCGGGATGATAGCAATCACAGCCATATTCAGTCACCAGTATCGGTTTGTCATAGATCCGGTATACCTGCTGCCATAACTCGCCAAACCCTGCTGATCCCTTATAGGCATTAACACCAAAGATATCAATATCCGGAGCCAAGTCCCGCAAATGATTAAGATGGACCACATCATTGTTGCAAGTAACTACTGGATGATTTGGATCAAGCTGGTGGATCATTTTGGCTACTTCATTGACAAAATTAAGGTAAGCCGCCGGATTAGCATAAGCATTGGTGCGCACCGCATTAATGCTATTGACCGCCGGCATATTGTTTTCATTCCCCAGGACCCATAATAATATGTAGGGCTCATCCCGGTTATCAAGAACCATGTCTTCCACTATTTTTTTCATCCTGGCGCATTGCGCCGGATCAGTATAATCTGTCCCATTGGCTGGATCAGCGCCTGACCCCAGGCAATAAGCTCCCAGGAAATCTCCCAGCGCTACCCGGATCCCATAACGCACATACATATCCCTCAGCAGCGGCTTATTAAGATAGGCATAATTATATTTATTATGCTCCGGTTCGTGATAAAAACGGAGGCAATTACAGCCCATATCTTTCAATAATTTGAAATCCCCAACTACTGGTTCATCCTCATCCTGGACCCGGTTGCGGTTCTTATCTACCCAGCTTTCATATGGGGCATCTATTTTACCGTTATTATTGGTATCCTGCCACATCCAGTTGGCCTTGGGTATAGCATTGGGGAATTTGGCCAAAGTTTCCGGAAAAGGAGTTTCGCCGACCCTGGTTGGCGCATATGTCATACCCTTGATGAAGAATGGTTTCCCATCAACGCGTAGCTGCCAATGCCGATTGCTAAATTGCACTAATTGGACTTTCCCGGTGCCCACTGTCTTGGTTATTTCCATGGAGTTCAGGTCTTTCTCTTCCTTGACCCGCTCATTCCTGCCCCACGGGGTGAAAAAGCCGGGGATGATCTCGATTTTTTCCTTGCCCAGATCAAGATTACGCAAGGGAAATTCACGATGACCGCCAATATTAAAATCAGCCCCTTCCAGGCGCACCCCAAGCTCAGGGTATTGCCGGCAGAGATGGCTGATCTTCACAATGGCCGCCTGGCCGACAAACCAGAAAAAACTTCGGTTGTCATTGGACCAGCAGATACTGCGTGGATAATGGACCAGGGCAGCATAAAATGCTTTTACCGCCTGGGATATTAAACCGGCATACTGGAAAATCTCCCCGATAAAAAACTGCCGCACTCCCCGCTCAATATTATCGGTACTCGCCCAGATAAAAAAATCAGCTTGCGGATTATCAGTATAGATATGATCCCAGGGATTACCTTCCAATAAACCTTTGCTTTTCATGTTTTGGTAGTAAGAATCCTGGCTGTAATCATACTCATGAGGGAAAATACCCTGTCCTACCGCCTTAGCCAGGCCAGCTTTATCCTTGATGATGTATTCATAATCAAAGGTACCCACATTCTTGAACTCACCATAGACCCGGTAATCAACAACCGTATCAGAGCCAGGGATTTCCAGTTTAAATTTTGGTTGGGGCAGCTGTTCCATTTTAACTCCATAAAAGAAGTTGCGAGTTTCGGGTTACGAGTTAGCGAGTTTTGATATCAAATAATTTCTGGAATTTCAATATTTCCTTTTTAACGTCTTTTTTGGTGATGACCGCGGAGATGGCGCAGACAGCATCAGCGCCGGCCGCAATCACCTGGGGAGCGTTTTTCAGGGTGATCCCGCCGATAGCTACCAATGGCAGGGATACCTCTTTTTTGATCTTCTTTATCAACGACACCCCGGCTGGCATTCCGGCATCAAGCTTAGTAGCAGTGGCAAAGATCGGGGACAAGCCGATATAATCAACCCCCAGCTTTTGCGCTTCTTTGGCCTCTGGCAGGGAATGGACAGTAAGGCCAATAATTTTTTTCTGGCCTAATAAACGCCTGGCTTCCCTGGCCGGCATATCTTCCTGTCCTAAATGGACACCGTCTGCCCCTACGGCCAGGGCGATATCGACCCGGTCATTGATCAGTAAATACGTTTTTTTACAGAGACGGCGCAAAGCTGCTGCTTCTTTATACATTTCTGCTGTAGTACCGGTTTTATTCCGGTATTGCACAACTTTCACACCAGCCTGGATAGCCTTTTTCACATCAGCTATAATACCGGCATGGCTTAATCCGGCAGCAGTGACAAAGTAATAGCCTTTCACTTTTTTATGATCCGTTGTTTGAGATCAGCTGTTTTACCGTTAAGGTTGAAAACAGCATCAAACATCTTAACTTTAAAATCAGCCGGTCCATTGGCTTTTCCGGCGGCCTGCTCAGCCGCAATTTCATAGCAGGCCAGCCCGGCTGCGGCAGCTTCTGCCAGGTCACTATGCACAGCGGTAAAAGTCCCGATGACCGAAGCCGCCATACATCCTGTACCAACGACATGAGTCATCATTTCGTCACCGTTCCGGACTATAAATGTTTTGCTTTGATCAGCGACGATATCTTCCTTACCAGTGATGACTACTGTCGCCTTCCTGGCCTGGGCTAAGTGCCGGGCTACACTGACCAAGTTCTTTTCAACTTTCCCAGCATCTACTCCTTTGGTTTGCACATTTTCCCCAGCGATCTTCGCTATTTCTGAAGCATTGCCTTTAATAATATTAATACGCACCTGATCCAATAATTCAAAGCACTTAATATCCCGGAAAGGAGTGGCTCCGGCTCCGCACACATCTAATATGACCGGGATTCCTTTGCTGTTAGCGCTCATAGCCGCCAGTTTCATCGCTTCAATAAAATCAGTGGTCAAGGTGCCGATGTTTAACACTAAGGCAGAGGCAATTTTCGCCATATCAGCTACTTCTTCAGGCGCATGTGCCATCACCGGGGACGCACCAAAGGACTTGACGATATTAGCGCAATCATAGATAGTCACCCAGTTAGTCAGGTGATGAACTATTGGTTTTTGCTTTCTGACCTTGTCTAACAGCTTAGATACTTTCATGAAGAGTTAACCCTTTCGATTGTATATTAATGACGGTCATCAGAGAATCAGGATAATAAAGCTCAGGTTAACAGGATATCAGAAAATCAGGACATCNNTATCATCAGCTTGATACGGAAAATAAGCTTTCAGCTTCTCCCCGATTTTATTGATCGCTAATTCCAGCCCTGCCAGGAACTGATCCCTTTGGAAATTATCCTGCAGGATATTTTTAATCTCATCCCAAAAACCAGCCGGCACTACCTTATTGATGCCTTCATCGCCAATAACGGCAAATAATTTTTCCCTGATAGCTAAATAGATCAATACACCATTTTTTTGCTGTGTTTTATCCAGGCCAAGCTGAAAAAACAACTCCTTAGCCCGTTCCAGTACGGGAGCCGGGGTCTTTTTTTCCAGGTGGACCCTGATCTCGCCGCTGGTCTGGAGTTCGGCTTCCTTGATCGCAGTTACGATCTTTCCCTTTTCTTCCTTAGTAAAAAATCTATTCGGTTTATAATTCCGCATTTAAACTCCTGCCCGCCTGATTGCGTAAGCTTTCGGCGGGTCACCAGCCGCCGCTGGCNNCCCCGCCGCCAAAGCCCCCGCCACCCCAAAATCCTCCGCCAAATCCACCTCGGCCAGAAATATGATAAGATGCGCTTGAGATCAATTTCAAAATTATTATTACTATGACAAGAACCAGAAGGATAGAAATTGATATTTCATTTGTTTTAAATCCATCAGAGTCATTAGACGATGTTTTCTTTTGCTGGGTTCTTTCTTCATTCAGCGTATTGAGAATGGCGACAACAGCTTCTTTTATACCGGCGTCATAATGTTCTTGCTTGAAATGGGGACCAATGTTCTGGGCTATAATCTGCGAACAGATAGCGTCAGTCAGGACCGCTTCCAGGCCATAGCCTACTTCAATCCTGATCCTACGGTCATTCTTGAAAATAACAATGATAACGCCATTATCCTGGCCCTTTTGCCCAATCTTCCATTTTTCAGCCAGCCGGATGGAAAAATCTTCCAAGCTGTCCCCTTCCAGAGAAGGGAAAGTAGCTACTACTATCTGGATGCCTTTTTGAGCTTCAAAATCACCCAGGGTTTGCGACATTTCCAATACTGTCTGGCTGGAAAACATCCCGGCATTGTCAGTCACCCGGCTGATTGGTTTTTCCGGCACCTCTAAAGCCCACATCAATCCGCTAAACAGCAGGATGCTAACAGTGATCATAATTGATATTATTTTATTTGTTTTTTTCATTTAACTCGCAACCCGCCACTCGAAACTCGCAACTTTTTTAGAATTTAACCGCCGGCGTCTTAGCAGCTGCTGGCTCACTTTCAAAATAAGCTTTGCCCTTAAAGCCAAACATACCGGCAATAAAATTGGTCGGGAATTGCCTGATACTGGTATTATAGGCCTGGGCGGCGTCATTAAATCTCTTGCGCTCAACTGTTATCCGGTTCTCTGTCCCTTCCAACTGGCTTTGTAAAGCCAGGAAATTCTCATTAGCTTTTAAAGCCGGGTAATTTTCAGCCACTGCCAGCAACCGGCTCAAAGCTCCGCTCAGGCTGGCCTGGGCTTTTTGAAAGGATTGCAGTGCTGCCGGATCATTAATTAATCCGGCATCGACTTTCATCTGTCCTACGCCGGCCCGCGCCGTAGTAACGCCTATGAATACATCTTTTTCATGCTTGGCATAACCTTTGACTGTTTCCACTAAATTAGGGATCAGGTCCAGCCGGCGCTGATAAACATTTTCTACCTGGGCCCAGGCAGTCTTAACCGCTTCTTCCTGTCTGACCAGGCTGTTATATTTGCCGGCTATGGCCAGACCGACCAAAGCCACTAAAACGATCAATATAACCAAGACCAGTAATATTTTTTTCATAATTCCCCCCTTACGGATCTATCAGTATGGTTATTTTGCCAGTAATAAGGCGAGTATGGCTTTCTGCACATGCAACCGGTTCTCGGCCTGGTCAAAAGAAATATTCTGCTGGCTGGCCATCACTTCATCAGTGATCTCCTCGCCCCGGTGCGCCGGCAGGCAGTGCATAACCATGCAATCAGGCTTAGCTTTGGCTAAAAGCCTGCTGTTTAACTGGTAAGGTTTGAATATTCTTAACCGCTCTTCCCGTTCCTGCTCTTTGCCCATGCTGGTCCAGACATCAGTATACAGGATATCTGCATCGCTGGCGGCAGCTTGCGGATCATTGGTCAATTCCAGCTTGGCCCCTGAATTATTAGCTAAGCCCTGCGCTTCCTTAATGATCCCCTTGTCCGGCTCATAACCCGGCGGAATGCATAACACCATGTGTAATCCCAGCTTGCCCGCAATAAGAGCCAGGGAATTTGCCACATTATCGCCATCACCAAGGTAGACGATCTTTAATCCGGCAGGTTTACCTTTTTTTTCAATAATGGTAAAAATATCAGTAAGCGCCTGGCAGGGATGTGACAAGTCAGTCAATCCATTAATAACCGGAATAGTGGCATGCTCGGCCATCTCCAGGACATCTTTATGGCTATAAGTGCGCATCATTATGCCGTCTACATAACGGGAAAGCGTTTTAGCCGTATCATGGATCGTTTCTCCCCGTTTTAACTGCATGTCCTGGGTACTCATAAAGAGCGCATGCCCGCCCAATTGCAGCATCCCTACCTCAAAAGACACCCTGGTCCGGGTAGAAGACTTGGCAAAGATCATGGCCAGGCTTTTGCCTTTTAAAGGTGTATATTCTTCACCTTTTTTCTGCTTTTCCTTGCACCTACGCGCAGTGGCGAAGATCTCTTCTATTTCTGCTACTGTTAGATCTAAAATTGAGATCAAGTCTTTAATTTGCACGATGCTATATCCCCCAAGTATCCTGCCCTGCACTCAACCTAGATCTGGCAGAGAGCTTTTTTCTTCCACTGGCAATCCAGGCAAAGGGCAAAACGATTCTGTTTCTGGCAAATTTTACGGGCTTCTTTTTCATTAATATACTGCCCGTAAGCGATAAAGTATTCTTTGCCACCCATATCTGAATGGCTCATCACTAACTGTACCCAGAAAAATTTTCCTTTACGGATGACAAAACAACCTTTTTTTGAGGGCATAGCCCCTCCCCTGATATAACTTTAATATTTTCTACTATATCATATCTAGCGTCTATTAGGCAACCTTAAAGTAACAAAAACCGATCAGGGCAGCAGCCAGGACCAGTAATCCCAAGCCATAACAGGCGCCAAAAATTCCTAATAAAGGAATAAGCATCAGGTTGACTATAATAGTACCGGCGCAAGCGCCCAGCAGGTCCATGGCATAAAATAGCCCAGGCCGGTTCTTGATCAAACAACTTAAGGGGAAAACCATCCCTACCCATAAACCATCCAGAACCGTTAGCGCTAAAATAAAAGTAATGAGGGCGGGAGTCCAGGAAATCAGGGCTAAAAGTGCTAATACTACGGGTAAGGCGATAATGAATAGGCCAAACAAGACCATCACCTTTAACAACACCGGGAACCACTGGCCTGATAGTGAATTAAAGCGATTAACGATCTTGGCTCCCAAGGCCAGTCCTAACATAAAACAGGCGATCAGTATCCCTAATAGATGGTACACATATCCGACCATGATCTGGCAGGACAGGATCAGGACCAGTTCCACCGCCATACCGGCTAAACCAGCTATAAAAACTTGTGTCGGCAAGAGAGCAAATGCTTTTTTTCTGATAATCAGCCACCCGGATAAGACCAGCAGACAAAAGATCAACAGCCAGTGCCACCATCTCCATTGCATGGCCGACCACAATATTTTTGGCCAGAACGATTGGAATTGTTTACCCCAATATATAATATTATGGTAATAACTGATCGGAGCAAAATCATGGTTCAATTTTTGGGCCGGATAATCTTCCAGGGCGGCCAGCGTAAAGCCCATTCTTTCTGCAGTGAGCCGATAAGGGATAGTAGCGGCAAAATACTGTGCGGCAATATTACCTTCCTGCAACCGCTCGGTCAATACCTGCGCCGTATCCGTGAGATAGGAATCACTCGGGGAAGCAATGAGGTACATTATTTCACCGGGTATCGCTATTACTTTGGGAAAAACGCTTTTTAATGTCCAGTAGAGACAGCCATTATAGTTGCGCAATTCAGGACTCAGGTAATTCTCATTGGAATCAATACCCAGGATCACAATACCAGCCCGGGTAAGTTTCCTCTGGATAGCCTGAAAAAATTCCCGGGTATAAAAACGGTTAGCCTCTGCCGTCAGCGGACTCCCTGTATTTACGATAATGGCATCAAATTTTCCCGTGGTTTTGTCCTTTAAAAACAACCGGCCATCGGTATTACGCAGTAAAACCCGGAAGTCATACATAGATTGCCGGTCTTCAGCTGTAATGTGGCGTTGAGCCAGTTTTATCAGGACTTCATCTAATTCTATATAATACACTTCGGTAACCGGGTATTTTAGAACTTCTTTGAGCAGGCTGTTAAATCCTCCCCCTAAAACCAGGATCCGTCTGGGTTGAGGGGTTTCCAGCATGGCCAGATGGGCAAGCATCTGGCTGCCGGTGATATCGGGATTGGAATAACTTAATAAACCGTTAACATAAAAATTACGCAGATCCCCTTCCCCGGCAACAGCATATTGGGCATAGCGTGAAACAGCAGACTCGTGTAATATTATTTTGGACCAGTTTAAACGCTGGGTGCGTTGTTCCAGCAAGTGCACCTGGCCGCTAAAAACCACGCCTAAGGACAGGATCAAGCTGATCATAAGCGCGGTAAGAAGCCTGGGACTCTTCTTTTCATCGGCAATTTGCCATAATAAAAAAAGAGCCACCAGGTTAAGGCAAATAACCATAAAAACAATATAAAAAGAATATTGGGAATGAGCCAGCCACAGGCTTAAGGCTATACCGCCGGCCAGGCTGCCAAGTACATCGAGACGATATACCATAGACACGGAAGGCAGGAGCCGGCAAGCCAGAGAAAACTGCCAGCCAACCAAAAAAGCCAGCGGAGCTGTAGCCAGCAAGGCACTCATCAGAAAAGGCGAAAAACTAATAATTTGGCCCTGCGGTATGTGGAGCAGTAAACGCAAGGCCCGGATCAAAACTATTTCCAGCAGCAGGAGCAAAAGCGCTAATCCCTGGCCGGCTATATACATGTTTGGATTTTGCTCAAAACGGTGGGAAAGTTTTCCGGAGAGGTAACTGCCGCAGGCAACCCAAAAAAGCCAACCAGCGAAAATAAAGCCCAGGGAAAAAACATTGCCGCTGAACACATTTACCATTTCCCGGACCAGAAGCGTTTGGGCAATTAGCGCGGTAAAGCCAGCAGCAAAAAGATTAAGATTCCAGATCATTATTTCTATTCTTTCAATAATATCTTCTTGATCGCCTGGCCAAAAGCAGACGCCGCCGCCGGGCCATTAGCAGTAACCAGAGAGCCGTCAATTTCCACATCTTTACCGGTATAATGAGCGCCATATTGTTCGATCATTTCTGCTTCGGCCGGGAACCCAGTCATTTTTTTCCCCTTGATCACATCGGCAGCAGCCAGGATACCGGTAGCGCTGCAAATAGCCGCCAGCAGTTTTTTATTATCAACCGCATCTTTGGCTAACGCATGGGCAGCTGGATCACGAAAATAATTCCTGGACCCGCTACCACCGATAAAAACAATGGCATCATAGTCCCCTGCCCGGCTATCCTGCAACAAGACATCAGGATGCACTATGGCTCCCAATTTGCCAGTTGCCGGCTCCAGGCTGGTTGAGGCAGTGATCACCTGGATGCCAGCAGACTCCAGTATTTTTTTAGGCTGTAAATACTCTTCGTCACGGAATATTTCATGGGCGATGACCATTAATACTTTTTTCATCTTAAGCGCCAAACTTATTCAGTTTTAAAGCATTCGCCAGCATCAGCTGCATCGCATCACAAGCCGGGAACCGTCCGATGATCCCATGAGCGCATTCATTCTCGGTAAAAGCTTTCAGGCTGTCTTTTCTTTCCCATTGGGAGTGCAGGATGAAAGGATTAGGATGCCAGGAATGTCCTTTCATAATAGCCGGAGTGGAATGATCACTGGTCACGGCAATGACAGCGGGCTTTAATTCCAGTAACTGGGGCAAACAAGCATCCAATTCTTCAATAATATGGACTTTATTCTCAAAATTACCGTCCTCGCCGTAAGAATCTGTTTTCTTGATATGGACATAAAAGAAATCATAATTGTCCCATTGTTCCTTGAGCGTCTGGAATTCTGAAGCGATCGTATCTCCGACCGGCAATATTTTCATGCCCACCAGGCTAGCCAGTCCTTTATACATAGGATAGGTAGCAATACAGGCCGGAGTCAGCTTAAATAGTTCGGTCATGGAAGGGATCTGGGGTACTTTAGCGATCCCGCGCAAAAGCACCGTATTGGCCGGATGATGGTTCTTTAAAATAATATTTGCCTCTTTGATAAATTTATTGACAATGTCACTGGCTTTTTTGCTCTCCGGCGCAGGCGCTTCAGTAAATTTAATTTTCAGGCCTTCTTTCTGGGGATCAGCATCAGTCAAGGGGCCCTGTAATCCGTCGCCCCGGAAGATGATCACGAAACGGTGTTCCTTACCCGGCCTGATGAATACTTCTACATCATCAATTTTCTTGATTTTAGCCTGCAGTTCAGCACAGATCTGTTCGTTCTTGGCCGTAGGGATACGGCCGGCTCTCCGGTCACTGATCACCTGGTCATCATTCATGGTGGCGAAATTTCCCCGGGCGGCCAGGTCGCGGCCAGTCAATTCGAAACCAATACCAGCAGCTTCCAACACCCCGCGGCCGATATCAATTTTTAACGGATCATAACCAAATATCGCCAGATGCGAAGGCCCGCTGCCCGGCGTGATCCCCGGATTGATCGGGTCAGTCAAACCGCCGATGGACCCCTGGGCTAATTTATCTAAATTTGGTTTGCGCGCTGTTTCTAACTCGGTTTTGCCGTTAAGCGGCAAACCACCTACACCATCCATGATCAAGAGTACAATTTTGGAATTTGTTTTTACGGCCAGAGAGCTCATTACTTTTTCTGGAATCATTGTTCGGGACTCCTTGAGTTTAAATATATTACTTCGGGAATCAGGTAATCAGAATATCGGGGTGAAGAGTATCAGGTTATCAGGGAATCAGGTAATCAAAGTATTAAGTCTTTCCTGATGTCCTGATTTTCTGATATCCTGCTATCCTGAGCTTTATTATCCTGATATTCTGATTTCCTGATAACCTGCAATTTCTCTACTAAAACAAACAGCCAGGGATAAAAGTCTCACCCTGACTGACCTGCCTAGTGTCTGTTTATTAGTACATGCTCTGCGGCCGGTTATTCCAGTGTCTTGACCTTCTGGATGAGGGAGAGCATTTCGTCTTCTTGTCTTTGGTTGCCAGAGCCTTTAAACCTTTCCTTTAAGTAAGCCAACGCTGTTTCCTTGTAAACGCAGGGTAGTGTTTTAAAAGCAGCAATTTTCCACAAGTTCCGCTCTCTCACCAAATTAAACTCTACCAGGAACGGCATATCCTCTACATAAACATCAGATTTATCAACATTTAAGGTAGCCATGTAATCATAGATCACATACACTACAGCTGTATCGCCTTTTTCAATGGTCTGCTGGATCTTATAATCACGGATCAGGTAAATATAGTTCCAACCCAGTTCAGGGGGACTATTGGCAGAATAATACCTGGATGTTAACTCACTGGTCTCATCAGTCAAGCGGGACCCGTAAGCATCAGCTTTGCAATACTCGTATACAACCAAGTCTGGCTTTGAAGGATATCCTGAGATCGATAATACCTGCCGGTTGGAACTAGTAGTAGTGGTCCCTGTAGTTGTTTCACAAGAGCACAATACCAGGATGGCCAGTATGACCAATAATATTTTATTCATCTTTTACCTCTGTATCTATTTAAGCATAAAGCTAAAAATAATTCAAGCAAAAAATTAGCTATTTATTTTTCATGGCTTGCCGGTACGCTTGCAAAGCAGCGGGAAACGGGGCTAAAACCCTTTCCAGCACTCCCCGAACAAAAGAAATACAGAGACCATAATTAGTAATAGGCACTCCCTGGGACTGGGCTTGCTGAATGCGGGAAAGCATCTGCCGCTTATTGATCATGCAGCCACCGCAATGGACGATTATTTTATAATCTTTTAAGTCTTCAGGATAATCGTAGCCAGAGGTCACGGTTATATCCAGGGCCCCGCCAACGTATTTTTTCAGCCAGCGCGGCATTTTCACCCGGCCAATATCGTCTTCGATCGGATGATGACTGCAGGCTTCAGCGATCAGGATCTTATCACCAGGCTTTAAATCCTCCAGCGCAGCGGCACCGCGCGCGGCTACCGCTAAATCACCACGGTACCGGGAAAAAAGGATGGAAAAAGTAGTGCACGGGACCTTAGCGGGAGTAGCGGCAACCATTTTATCTACTACCTGCGAATCACAGATGACGAGAGCTGGTTTCTTTTTTAAGGCTTTAAGGAAATGTACATATTCTGTTTCTTTGACTACTAAAGCTCCGGCACTATGATCCAGGGCATCACGAATAACCTGGACCTGCGGCAGGATGATCCTGCCCTTGGGAGCTTCTTTATCGATAGGTATGATCAAAACAGCCATCCCGCCAGCCGGCACCAGATCCCCGATCAAGACCTGCGGCTTGAGAAAATCATCAGGCGCAATTTCCAGCAAGTACTGTTTCAGCAGGTTGGTTACCGTATCACGCTGTCTTGGATCAATACTGGAAGACAGAAGCAGATACTTGGTCTTGGTTTTTACCAGTGCCAGGAAATCAGGATCAGGAGAAAGAAGATCAACTTTGTTGATGGTAATGATGAGCGGCAATTTCCGAGCCTGCGCTACAGCAAAGATCTTTTCCTCATAATCACTCCAGGTGCCTGACTCGACGAGCAAGACCAGCACATCAGCCCGGTCAAAGACCTTTTTAGTTTTTTGGATCCGCCGTGTTCCCAGGGCCGAAGTATCATCCAGGCCGGCAGTATCCAGGAAGACCACTGGCCCCACCGGCAACAATTCCATGGGCTTTTCCACCACATCGGTAGTAGTCCCTGGGACCGGTGAAGTAATGGCTACATCCTGTCCGGCAACTAAATTAAGAAAGCTGGATTTGCCTACATTCATCCGGCCGAATAACCCAATGTGCAGGCGTAATGATTTTGGGGTTTTTAACATATTTTTACCTTTTATATATGGGACGCGGTGTATATTTGGTATGCAATAATTTTTCCGGCTTCGGGCCAAGCGGTTTTTCCAGGAATTCGGTATACAACCGCTTGATATACGGATTCTGGTGCGAACAACGGATCTGCTTGTCAGTGTCATCCTGATACAGGACTTTGGCCCGTTTCAGGCGTAATTCATCAGTCACCATATATGGCTGCCCGCCGCCACCCACACAACCGCCAGGACACGCCATCACCTCGATAAAATGATATGGCGGTTCCTGGTTATTTTTCTTGGCCTCCCGGACCTTATCCAGTACGATCTCAACATTGCCCAAACCGTGGGCAATAGCGATCCTGATCTTCTTGCCGGCTACTTCTATTTCTGTTTCTTTGATGCCTTTCAAGCCACGGACACTTTCAAATTCAACCTTGCCCAGGTCAGTCCCGGTGACAAAATAATAGGCGGTCCGCAGGGCCGCTTCCATTACGCCGCCGGTCGCGCCGAAAATAACGCCGGCTCCGGCGTATTCGCCAAGCATGCTGTCAGCTTCTTCATCCGGTAAACTGAGGAAATCAATACCAGCCTGCTTGATCATCCTGGCCAGTTCCCGGGTGGATAAAACAATATCGATATCCTGGAAACCAGAGGCAGACATTTCATTACTGCGGGTAATTTCATATTTTTTAGCCGTGCACGGCATGATCGAAACCATAGTGATCTTCGACGGATCAAGACCGTTCTTCTGGGTATAATAGGTCTTGGACAACACGCCCAGGATCTCGTGCGGCGATTTGCACGAAGAGAAATGTTCGATCATATCGCTGTGGAATTTTTCCATAAAATCTACCCAAGCCGGGCAACATGAAGTGATCAAGGGTAACGATTTTGTGCCTTTTATCAGCCGTTCTTCAAATTCGCTGGCTTCTTCCATGATCGTAACATCAGCGGCAAAATTAGTATCGAAGACGGCTTTGAACCCTAACCTGCGGAGCAAGGCGTATAACTGTTTCGTCATGTTTTTACCGGTCAGGCCAAAAGCTTCGCCGATCGAAGCCCGAACTGCCGGGGCGATCTGCACGACGCAATATTTATCCGGGTCCAGCAATGCTTCCCAGACTTTGCCGATATCATCCTGCTCCACTATCGCGCCTGTCGGGCAATGAGCCGAGCACTGCCCGCACTTGACACAAGGCGATTCATTCAACAAAATATCCCCGGCCGGGGAGATCCTGGTCTGCATCCCCCGTTCCAGGAATGACAGAGCCCAGACATCCTGCCTGTTCTGGCAGACATCCACGCAACGGCCGCAGAGAATACACTTTTGCGGTTCCAGTTCCACTGCTTTAGTAGAATTATCGATCGGCAGGTCTCGTAAGACCTGGGTAAAAGGACTTTGCCTGATGCCGAAATCAGCAACCAGTTTTTGCAGTTCGCAATCATTATTGCGGTCACATTTCAGGCAATCATTCGGGTGATTGGACAGGATCAGCTCCAGCACGGTCCGGCGAATATCCACGATCTCTGGATCATGCGTAATTATATCCATGCCTTCATCCAAAGGCGTGCAACAGGCCCGTAACATCTTATTCGAGCCTTTGACTTTAACAATACATAAGCCGCAGCTGGCTGAAGGTTTCAAGTCAGGATGTTTGCATAAGGTCGGGATCTTTACCTGCACTTTTTTGGCGGCATCCAGGATCGTAGTCCCTTCTTCCGCCCGGATCAAAATACCGTTAATTTTGGCTTTCACTATTTTTTTCATCTAGTTCATCCTTTACTAATAGCTTTAAATTTGCAAACCTCATAACACCGGCCACATTTAGTACATTTAGCGGAATCCAGCACATAGCCCTGTTCCCGGTTGCCGGTGATAGCGCCGAATACGCAATTAGTGAGGCATAAACCGCATTTCTTACATTTATCACTGATGATCTTGTAATTCAGCAGGTAACGGCATTTGCCGGCGATACATTTCTTGTCCTCAATATGTTCCTTATATTCAGCCGCAAAATATTTAATTGTGGACAGCACTGGATTAGCCGCGGTTTGTCCTAAGCCGCATAAAGAAGCTTTCTGCATGGCCTGGGCTATTCTTTTCATTTTAGCCACATCGCTATTGGTGCCCTTGCCGTTAGTAATATTCTCCAACAGTCCCAGCATCTGGTAACCGCCGATACGGCAGGGCGCGCATTTCCCGCAGGATTCCTCGACACAGAACTTCAGGTAGAATTTGGCGATATCTACCAGGCAATCATCTTCATCCATGACGATCATCCCGCCGGAACCCATGATCGAGCCGAGTTTTTGCAGATTTTCATAATCCACCGGTTCATCCAGGAATTCTTTGGGTATGACACCACCAGATGGACCGCCAGTCTGCACGGCTTTGATCCCTTTGGCGGATAGCATACCGCCGCCAATATTATAAACGATATCCCGGATCGAAGTACCCATGGGGACTTCGATCAAACCGGAATTCTTGATCTTGCCAGTCAAGGCAAACACTTTAGTCCCTTTGGACTTCTCTGTCCCGGTCTTACCGAACCAGGCGCCGCCTTTTAATAGGATCACCGGAATATTAGCCAGGGTTTCCACATTATTAATTACTGTGGGCATGCCCCATAACCCCTTGATCGAAGGATATGGCGGCCGCGGTTGCGGCGTACCGCGTTTACCTTCAATGGAAGCCAATAAAGCTGTTTCTTCACCGCAGACAAAAGCTCCCGCTCCCAACCTTATTTCCACGTCAAAAGAAAATTCCGTGCCCAGTATATTTTTACCGAGAAGCCCATACTCATAAGCCTGGGCAATGGCTTTCTGGATCCGTTCCACAGCCAGCGGATATTCGGCCCGGATATAGAAATAGCCCTGGCTGGCGCCGATCGCGTAAGCGCCGATCATCATCCCTTCGATCACTGAGTGCGGATCGCCTTCCAGGACGCTACGGTCCATATACGCGCCAGGATCTCCTTCATCGCCATTACAGACAATATATTTCTGCTCTGCTTTTACCTGCCGGGCAAAATTCCATTTCATCCAGGTCGGATAGCCGGCTCCGCCCCGGCCCCGCAGGCCGCTGGCTTTTAATTCCTCGATCACTTGTTCCTGTTTATATCCGGTGATCACTTTTTTCAGCGCCGCGTATCCGTCAGCAGCGATATAATCATCAAAATTTTCCGGATCGATCTGGCCGCAATTACGCAGAACGATGCGAAGTTGTTTTTCATTAGGCTTTAAGGCCAGCCGGTCCAGGATTTTATTGCCCTGGATCGTCTCGGTAATAACCGGCAGAAGATCACTCTCCTGAACCCGGCCGTAAATTACCTGTTCCGGCAAGATTTTCAATACTAATCCCTGGTCATAAAAACCAATATCAGCTACCCTGACCACTTGCACGGAATCTTGTAAATTATGGTCGCGCAACAGGTTCAGGATCAGACTGTAATATTCTTTGGTTTTATCGGCAGCGCCGATACTTGTATCTTTCAGTAAAACTATCTTCTTGTCCATTATTTTCTTACCTCTTTCATCGTTAACGCCAGGTCAAAAATATAATCATTGACAAGCATCTTTGTGCCTACATGTTTTTCCAGTATCTTTATCGCTATATCTTTATTTACTTTGCCATAGATCACCTGCGGCACCCCTTCAACATGAACTTCGACCAATGGTTCAGCATAGCACATACCGAGGCAACCGCATTTCTTGATCTCGATAGACAAGTTTTTCTTTTTTGCTTCTTCCAGCAAGATTTTATATACTTCTTCCGCGCCGGCCGCGATCCCGCAGGTACTCATGCCGACTTTGATCCAATTCTTACTTGTGGCCTGGATCTCTGCTTTGTGCTGGTCAAAACTCGCCTTGGTTAATTTAGTCATAAGTTATTCCTCTTTCCCATATTCAGACAAGATGTTCATGATCTCTTCTTTTTTTACTTTGCCATATACTTTGCTATCGATCATCATGACCGGAGCCAACCCGCAACAACCCAGGCACCGGACCACATCCAAAGCAAATAAACCATCTTTTGTATTATGCCCTTCTTCTACATCCAGCAATTCTTTCAATTCCTGCAGGATAACCGGGGCACCCTTAAGATAACAGGCCGTCCCCATACATACAGCGATGCGGTGGGTCCCGGGTTTTTCCAGTTTGAAATAATTATAGAAGGTGATCACTTCATAGATCTGGGCCAGCGGCACATCCAGGTATTTGGATAGTTCCAGGGAAGTTTCCCTGGGCACATAGCCATAGGCATTCTGGATCTCATGCAGGATCATGACCAGGCTGCCTTTTTTATTGCGCCACTTTTCCACTACTTTTTTAATGTCTTCGCTTAACTTAGGTTCAGTCATTACGCACACTCCATCATCAAGTTACTATTTAAGATTTTCTTCGATCGCTTTCAGCAGCGCATCCGGCTTGATCGGTTTTTCCAGTACGGTTTTCACCGGCAACCAGTCCTGGTCAGGTTCAAAACCAAAAGGCAGGTTCATCTCTTTGCGCACACCGGAAACAATGATCACTGGGACATCCTTGGTCTTATTTTCCTGTTTTAGGCTACGCGCAAGATCGAATCCTTCTGACTTATGGGTCATCATTACATCCAGCAGGATAATATCCGGCACCTGACTTTTAGCTTTTTCAAATCCTTGTTCCCCGTTCTCAGCGGTAATCACCTCAAAACCTTTAGCTTCCAGCAATGTGGTAGTCGCTTCGCGGTATTCTGCGTCGTCATCGATGATGAGCACTTTCTTAGCCATGTTCTTCCCTCCCTTTTTATTGTTTTTTCAGTTACGCGTCAATTATCATTTTTATTAATCCAGTTTCTCCATAATCGTACGCCACCAAATGGGATTTCGCGAATAGCAGAACACCTGCCTGCCGGCAGGCAGGGATTACGCGGATTTCCTTAAAGTGTGGCCGTAAGAATAATCTAAATGCCTACTAATGGATCCTGCCAGCCGGGACAGGCACGGTACGCAGGCGCCTACTGCCTCATTCACGCATCTTTTGCCGGGATACAGTTCATAATACCGCCGGTATGGTTGCGGCGTGAAGTTCGGCATCAGGACATTGGCCCCGGCCTGCAAACCAATGATCCGGTAATCTTTTTCCAGGCTGCCCAGGGCAGTGGTAGCCGGCAAGTGGCTATAGCGGGTCACGATCCTGGTGACAGCCAGCGCGTTCAAAGTCAAGAGCGCTGTTCCTTTTTTATCCCTGGCCAGCTTAGTCTGGTAATGGGGTATAAAAGGCCCGAGACCGATCATATCAAATTCATACTGCTTAAAGAACAGGATATCTTTCGCTATACTGCGTTTTGATTGTCCCCGCAAGCCAATGATGATACCAGAACCAACCTGGTAGCCCAGTTTTCTTAAATTGCTCAGGCAGTTTACGCGGTGGTCATAATCCATTTCCGGATGCAATAACCGGTAAAGCTTCCGGTCCGTAGTCTCAATTTTCAATAAGTACCGGTCCGCTCCGGCAGTCCGCCAGAGGCGATAAACCTTTAAGTCCTGTTCCCCGACCGAAAGAGTGACCGCCAGGTGATAGCGCTGTTTAATTTCCCTGATCAGCACAGCCAACCATTGTGCATCCAGGTCGCTGGTTTCGCCGGATTGCAGGATCACCGTCTTAATCCCTTGTGCCGCCATACGGGCAACACTATCAAGCACCTGGGACTGACTCAGGCGATATCTTGTGATAGCTTTATTTTTCCGGTTCAGCCCGCAATAGAGGCAAGTGTTACGGCAATTATTATCAAATTCAATGATCCCGCGCAGCAGGATACCGTTACCAGCAAACTTTTTCCTCACCTGGTCGGCAAAAGCATACAAAGCTTTGGTTTCTGGCCCAGCTGACAAAGACAGGAGAAATTCCAAGTCTGCCACAGCCGGCCTTGGGGCGTTATATACCCGTGCTAAAATATCCTTGATCTTAGACGTACTCATCCCTGATACCCTGATTAATGTCGGCGAAAAACTTAGCCAGTGCGGCCCGTGTTTTTTCATCCAGCTGTTGGCGGCATTCCTCGATCAAAGCATATCCTGCTTTCTTGACTTCTGGTGAAGCAAAATCGTCAAGATATTCTTTCAGGGTGATCAAGGCATTGACACTGCACTTGCCTTTGATCGTGCCAGGCTTGGCCAGGTTCATGAAAGCTTCCCCGGTCCGGGCTGAGCGATAGCAGGCAGCGCAAAAACTGGGGATGAATTTTTTCTTGATCAATGAACCGATAACCTCGTCCAGTGACCGGTTATCGTTTAAAATAAACTGTGAATCTTTAGGCAGCTTTCCCTGGGTTTCTTCATACCCGCCGGGAGAAGTCCGGGAGGCAGCGCTGATCTGCGACACTCCTAAATTGAATAATTCATCACGCATCTCCGGCGTTTCCCTGGTTGAGAGGATAAGCCCGGTATAGGGAACCGCCAGGCGCAGGACAGCGACCAGTTTTTTGAATTCATCGTCTGTGACCCGGTGCGGGACATTTTCGCTGAATTCAGAGCCCAAGGCAGGCTCGATCCGGGGCACGGAAATAGTGTGCGGGCCGACGTTAAATTTTGCTTCCAGATGCTCGATATGCATGAGCATGGCCAAGGTCTCGAAACGGTAATCATAGATGCCATACAAGACGCCGATCCCGACATCATCAATACCGGCACTAAAAGCGCGGTCAACTGCATCGATACGGTTATCCGGGTCACTCTTCGGCCCGCTCACATGCACCTGACGATAACTTTTTTCATGATAGGTTTCCTGGAATATTTGGAAAGTCCCGATACCGGCAGCTTTTAATTGTTTGAATTCATCTACAGCCAGAGGTGCGCAGTTGATGTTCACTCTCTTGATCCGGTTCTTTCCGACACTAACCGCATATACGGCCTTGATCGATTCCACATAATATTCAATATTAGTCTTGCCGGCTGGCGCTGCTTCCCCGGCCACCAGCAGGATACGTTTATGCCCGTGTTTTAATAGTAAAGTGACTTGTTCCTTGATCTCCTCTACCGTCAGGGCTTTGCGCTCGATCTTTTTATTTTTGGCATTAAACGCGCAGTAAGCGCAGCAGTTGGCGCAAATATTACTGATATATAACGGCGCGAATAACACTATCCGGCTGCCGTAAATATGCTCTTTAACGAAAGAGGCGGCGGCAAATATTTTATGAAGGTAAAGCGGGCCTTCTACAGCCAGCAAAGCCGCGGTTTCGCTCAAAGTCAGCCTTTGTAAAGATTTACTTTTGTCCAGGATGCGGTCCAATTCAGCTGGCGACACATTCCTAGCGGCTTGTAAAAGTAATTCTATTTTTGGTTCATCAATAAATTTCATATAGTACTGACCCTTTTGATAGTTTCCAGCAGAACAGCTGGTTTTACTGGTTTATCCAATACATACTTTATATTTTCCCATTTAGTCATCATTTCGTTCTGGAGATCCCGCAAACCAGTCCGCATAAAGTACCCGGTGAGGAGGATAATCGGCACTTCTTTGAATTTTACATCCTTAGACATAGTTTCTGCGATCTCAAAGCCGGCCAGCTTGTTATCCATGAGCACATCCAGCAGGATCAGGTCAGGCTTAAACTCGACAATGGTGGGGTAGGCGCGTTCGTGCTTGTTTTCCACACCTACTTCATAGTCCACGGCTTCCAGCATATTCCGGCAGGCTTCATTAAAATCTGTATCATCATCAATGATCAGTATTTTTTTGATCTCTTTTTTATTGCTTTCCTGATCGGCCATCGTCTTATTCCAGTTCAATCGTTTTTGCTATCAACTTATCTCCGCCAAAGGCGGATCAGCCTCTGGCTGAAACTATGAACTATCAACTTTTATTTCCCCGGTTGTTCAAACGCCCCGATCTCAGTTTCTTTCACTGTAGCACATTTTTTGTCCTGGCGGCGATATTTTTCCAGGATCGCCGGTATCTTTTCCGGAACCATGCGCACATAGATGTCTTCATTAACCTGCATCACCGGCGAAAGACCGCAGCACCCCAGGCACCGGGTAATATTCAAGCCGAACAGGCCGTCAGGAGTAGTGTCCCCGATATTGATCTTCAGTTCTTCCTTGAGCCGTTCCTGGATCCTGGCCCCGCCAGCCACATAACAGGCAGTGCCTTTGCAGAGATAGATCTGGTATTTGGCTTTAGGTTGCAGCGAAAAATAATTATAGAACGTAGCCATACCATATATATGGGCGGTCGGAATACTGAGTTTTTCAGAAAGATATTCCATGGCTTCCTGCGGCAGATAACCGAACAGGGTTTGGACGTAATGCAGAGCGCCCATGAGCTGGCCTTGCTGGTCCTTCAGCAGCGGGCTGGTTTTAAGGAACTCCCCCACTTTTTTCAATTTTTCGTGTGTTTCTTTGGTTATTGGTTTTGTTTTAGCTTGTATCACAGACTCCTCCAATTTATAAATACGGTAATCAGGAAGTTAAAGTATTAAGAATTTCCAGATATCCTTATTTTCTGATATTCTGTTATCCTGAGCTTTATTATCCTGATAACCTGACCTGTACTCCCTGTATTGATTTCGATAGAAATCATGGGGGTATATCCTGATTTCCACTACCTGCTAGCCTGATCTCCTGATACTCTTCTTTTAATTAAATACTGACTGTTTCTTTCACCTTCGACGGGATACCCTGAGGCAACCGACGCTGATACTTGGTATGCAGTAAATGATGAGACAATTCTCCTAGCGGCTGTTTCAGGAATTCCTGGTAGATCTGCTTGATCTGCGGATTCTCATGGGATTTACGGATCTTTTTAAGTTCATCTATCTTATATAAACCCTGAGCCCGTTTTTCATACCAGGACTTATCCAGCGCTTCCGCCTGGCTAGGCAGGTAAGGTTGCCCGCCGCCGCCCATACAGCCACCCGGGCACGTCATCACCTCAATAAAATGATACGTGCGCTGGCCTTGTTCCATTTCAGTAAAGACTTTGTGGACATTGGCCATACCGTAAATAACCGCAACTTTGACCTTAGTCCCGGCGATATCTACTTCAGCTTCTTTGATACCGTCGAAACCGCGGACCGCTTGAAAATCAATAGCCGGCAAAGCCTGGCCAGTGATCACTTCATACGCTGTCCTCAGGGCTGCTTCCATCACACCGCCGCTGACGCCAAAAATAGTGGCTGCGCCGGTAGATTCACCCATGGGATTATCAAATTCAGAACCTTTTAATTCATTAAACTTGATCCCGGCCTGTTTGATCATTTTGATAAATTCACGGGTGGTCAGCACCGCATCCACATCCTGGTAACCGCTGGACTTCATTTCCGGACGGCTGGCTTCATATTTTTTCGCGGTGCAAGGCATGATACTGACGCTATATATACTGGCTGGATCGATCTTCATCTTTTGGGCATAATAGGTTTTGATCAGCGCGCCCATCATTTGTTGGGGTGATTTGCAAGTGGACAGGTTATCCAGGAACTCGGGGTGGAAGTGTTCGCAAAATTTGATCCAGCCCGGACTGCAGGAAGTGATCATGGGTAATTTCCCGTTATTCTTCAAACGGCGGATAAGCTCATGTCCTTCTTCCATAATAGTCAAGTCAGCAGAGAATTGCGTATCAAATACTACTTTGAATCCCATCAGGCGCAATGCCGCTACCGACTCATACGTTTTATCTTCTCCAGGGGCATAGCCAAAACCTTCACCCACGGCCACTCTGACTGCGGGGGCTATTTGGACGATCACGGTCTTGGCCGGATCATTCAAATTGCGCCACACTTCTGCCGTGGCATCGGTTTCAGTGATCGCGGCCGTGGGACAAAACAACGTGCATTGGCCGCAATTAATGCACACACTATCTTTGATCGGCATATTAAATGCCGGCAATACCGTGGTCCGGAAACCGCGATAGGCATATGATAAAGCGTTCACACCTTGCAGTTCTGAGCAGACCCGCACACATTTTCCGCAGGTAATACATTTTTCCGGGTCCCGGGTAACCCCGGCAGAGGCATCAACAGCATAACGCTTGCGTTCCCCCTCATACGTAAATTCCCGTATGCCCAGAGTATTAGCCATTTCCTGCAGGTCACAATTATTGTTGCGTTCACAGATCTGGCAATCGCGCGGATGATTATCCAGGATCAGTTCTACCAAGTCTCGGCGCGCCTTGCGCACAGCCTGGGAATTTGTTTTAACGACCATACCTTCAGTAGCCGCGGTACAGCAGGAGGGAGCAAAATTCTTCATCCCCGCCACTTCTACCACACAAATACGGCACGCCCCGATGCTGGATAACTTTTTATGAAAACACAACCGCGGGATATGCAAGCCGATACTATCAGCTGCCTGCATGATGGTCGTTCCCAAAGGCGCGGTTACTTTTTGTCCGTCTATGGTCAGGGTTATTTGTTTGGTCATGGCTTACACTCCTCTTCCCGACGGTCGCAGCGCAAACAACGATCTGCCTCTTCGAGAGCCTGTTTTTTAGAATATCCCAATTCGACCTCGGTAAAGGCCTGCAACCGCTTAACCATGCTTACCTTGGCTTGCTGCGGCCGGTTCTTCTCTTTGATCTCGGCGCTGGGATCAAAATCATTTACTATTCTCCGTTCGCCTTTGATGACATACCTGTTCTGATGTAAGTCTTCGCCTTTAAAAGAGCGCTCCATGGAAATGGCTGCTTTTTCCCCGTCCGCGATAGCTTCTATGACCGTGGCTCCGCCGCTCACCAGATCGCCGCCGGCAAAAATTCCCGGGATATTAGTGGCCAGGGTTTCCCGGTCCACGCTCAGCGCTCCGGTATTTTTGACTCCTAATTCTTTCTGCACGTTTTCAGGAATATCAGGTTTGCCGCCAATCGCGCTAATCACGATATTTACCGGCAGGTTGAATACTTCTTCGGTCGCTAATGGTTTCCGCCTGCCGCTCAGGTCAAATTCACCCGCCTGGGTATAGGCGCATTCCAGGGAAACAACCTGGTTATCTTTACCTTTGATCGCCGTGGGAATCAACAGGAAATGGAATTTAACTCCTTCTTTTTCCGCTTCTTCCACTTCTTCCGGGATAGCCGGCATAGCGTCTTTGGTCCGGCGGTAAATGACATGCACTTCATCCGCCCCTAACCTGAGGCAGGTCCTGGCTACATCCATGGCTGCGTTCCCGCCGCCAATGACCGCGACTTTCTGGCCGGTGAACACGATCTGGCTTTTGCCCTTCATCAAGGCAT
This sequence comes from Elusimicrobia bacterium UBA6262, assembly GCA_002441095.1. Taxonomy (GTDB): domain Bacteria; phylum CAYTYR01; class UBA6262; order UBA6262; family UBA6262; genus UBA6262. The sequence continues at coordinate 6,967 of DJVG01000061.1, read as the reverse complement.
AGGCACCGTGCATTTTCTTGATCCGTTCGGAGTTATAATCTTTCAGGAAATTCAAAGATCCCAGGAAACCAGTCAATTCAGTACCCGGGATGCCCAGCGCTGCTTCTTTCCAGGCACCGATAGCGAGATACACTGCTTTGAAGTCATGGTCCTTAAGCTGCTTTAGTGAAATATCTTTACCGAGAGCGGTGTTAGTTTTGATCTTCACTCCCAGGTCAGTGATCCGCTTGATCTCCCGCTTAACTACTTCCTTGGGCAACCGGTATTCAGGAATGCCCAGGGTCAGCATACCGCCTGTTTTCTGGTCTGCTTCAAATACCGTAACCTGGTAACCGCGCTTGGCCATTTGGTAAGCGCAGGATAGGCCAGCCGGACCGCTGCCGATAATAGCTACTTTTTCTTTTAACTGCTGGCCGGTATATTTCTCAATTTTTACATCATCGCTGACCGTATAATCAGCCGCAAAACGTTTTAACAGCATGATCGCCACTGGTTCTTCTATTTTCCCACGCCGGCAATTTGATTCGCACGGGTGATGACAGACCCGGCCGCAAATAGAAGGGAACGGGTTGCGTTGTAAGATCATTTCCGCGCTTTCCTTGAACTTTCCTTCCTTGATCAGGCCGATAAAGCCAGGAATATCAATGTGCACCGGACAAGTATGCTGGCAGGGAGAGACAAATAAGTCAGCGCAAACTGCCGACGGGCACTTTCTCTCTTTAATATGAGCTTCATATTCAGCGCGGAAAAAACGCAGGGTTGACAACACGGGATTAGGAGCAGTCTGCCCCAAGCCGCAGAGGGCTGTTTTTTTAATGGTTTCTCCCAGGCTTTCCAGTTTATCGATATCGCTGAGCTCTCCCTGGCCGCTGGTAATGCGGGTCAATATCTCCAGCATCCGTTTGGTACCTTCCCGGCAGGGAGTGCACTTCCCGCACGATTCATCCTGGGTGAATTCCAGGAAAAATTTAGCGACATCTACCATGCAATCTTTTTCATCCATGACGATCAGGCCGCCGGAGCCCATAATGGACCCGGCACTGGCCAAAGAATCATAATCGATCGGCGTATTCAGGTATTGCACCGGCAGGCAACCGCCTGACGGGCCGCCGGTCTGGGCTGTCTTGAACTTTCTTCCTTCTTTGATACCGCCGCCGATGTCAAAGATCACTTCACCGAGCGTGGTGCCCATCGGGACTTCTACCAGGCCGGTATTTTTTATTTTGCCGGCCAGGGCAAATACTTTGGTGCCCTTACTTTTCTCTGTGCCAACCGCAGCAAAGCGCTCATATCCGTCAAGAATAATTACCGGGACATTAGCCCAGGTTTCCACATTATTGATGAGTGTTGGCTGTCCCCATAAACCGCTAGTGGACGGGAACGGTGGTTTTACCTTAGGCATACCCCGTTCACCCTGGATAGAATTGATCAGGGCAGTTTCCTCGCCGCAGACAAAAGCCCCGGCGCCAAGCACAATATCAATTTCAAAAGAATAATTTGTCCCTAAGATGTTTTTCCCTAGCAGTTTCAATTCTTTCGCCTGCTTAATAGCGATCTTCAGCCGCTCCACGGCCAAGGGATACTCAGCGCGGATATAGACGATTCCCTGGTCAGCCCCGACAGCATACCCGCCGATGGCCATCGACTCCAAGACTGAAAACGGATCGCCTTCAATTACACTGCGGTCCATGAACGCCCCTGGGTCGCCCTCATCCGCATTGCAGATCACATACTTTTTGCCGGCTTTCTGGTCAGCGACAAAACGCCATTTGGTGCCGGTCGGGAACCCGCCGCCGCCACGGCCGCGCAAGCCAGACTTGATCATTTCGTCAATAACCCGGTCAGGAGTATAATCGCTTAAAACCTTGGCTAATGCTTCATAGCCCCTGATCGCGAGATAATCATCAATATTCTCCGGATCGATCACTCCGCAGTTGCGCAGGGCCATGCGTTTCTGTTTATTAAAATAATCTATATCGCTGAAAATAAAATGGGATTTATCAGTCAAGTGATCTTTGCTAACCGGTTTTTTCCCGGTCTTATGGCTGGGACAGGGCACGTTTTTCTTGACCAGGTGGTCAATGATTATTTTCCTGGCTTTAGCCGCGTCAACATTTTCATATTTGAACGGCGCTTTGCCGGCCTGGAACACTTCCACAGTGGGCTCATGATGACAGCGGCCGACACAACCCTTGCGACAAAGATGAACATCCTTCAGTTTCCGTTTCTTGATCTCTTCCTCCATCACTTGCCAGACTACTTTCGAACCAGCGGCAATTTCACACGTGGACATGCCGACATTGATCCTGGTCGGGGCCAGCCACTTATGAAGGTTCTGATGAATGGCATTTTGCCTGGCTCTTGCTAAAACCTGTTGCGGGCTATTACTCATTTATTCCGCTCCTTTTGTATGACTCGTAATTTGTGTTAGATTTTTGAATTCGACATAAAATTTCTTCATTTTTCTTTTTAAAAAAATGCTTACATACTGCTGTGAGTATGCTCGCACTTTTTTATACAGAAAAATATTGAACTATTATGTCTCGGTTCTTAAAAACTAACCCAAACTACGAGTTAGAATAAAGATGAAGCTATTGCCGTGCTCCTTGGCTTCCACCCAGATCTTGCCCTTGTGCTTTTCGATGATCTGCCGGGTGATGTATAGGCCAATGCCCGTGCCCCTGATCTTTTCTGAGCCTTCGAGCCGGGAAAATTTCTTGAACAATTGCTTTTGTTGCTCGTCTTTAATGGGTATCCCTTCATTATAAACACTCACCTTAATATGATCCTGCTCGATAATACCTTCAACAATGACCTGGGCGCCGGACTGGCTGTACTTGCAGGCATTGCCCAGCAAATTATCGCACACGATCAACAATAGGTTCTTGTCCACAGACAGCTTGATACCCGGCAGGACCAGGTTAGTGACCTGCAGGTTTTTTTCCTGTATCTGCTTTTCAAAATGCACCAGCGCCGGCCTGACAATATCTTCAGCCAGGTCAGCCGCGGTAGGCTTTATTTCCAGCTCGCCTTTTTCAATCCGGGAGAGATCCAGGTAATTCTTGACCATGGTTTCAAAGTGGTCCAGGGTTCGGGCCGCTGAATTCATGGCTTTCTGCTGTTTCTCGTTCAGCACGCCAAGATAGCCTTCCTTCAGGGAATAAATATTCATCACGATAGAACCCAGGATCCCCTTCAGTTCATGAGAAACAAACCCGATCAAATCCAGGTAACTTTTATTAAGGGTAGTTAATTTTTCATTGGTTTCATTAAGATTAGCGTCGCGTTCCTGCAATTTTGTAGCCATTTCATTAAAAGATTCTGCCAGCTGGTGCAACTCAGTGATCTGCGATACAGCAGCAATACGGTGATCCAGGTCGCCGGCAGCCAGCAAGCTGGTCGCTTCGGTCATCCTGGTGAATGGTTTGGCGATAGTAACATCAAGAATAACCGACAAGATAACAGCCAAGGCCGTGCCCAGCAGGAGAATGGCCAGAAAAGCTAACAAGATATTCCGGCGCATATCATTAAATGGTTTTTCCAAAATGCCTACATACAATATACCGACTATTTTGCCGTTAACGTTCCGGATGGGTTCATATGCTGTCAGATACCAGTCAGTCACCACAAACGCCCGGTCCAGCCAGGATCTGCCCTTGCCCACGACATTTTCATATACATTTTCCGAGATCCGGGTACCGATAGCCCGCTTGCCCTCGCTATCCAGTACATTTGTAGCGATCCTGGTATCATCCAGGAAGATAGTGACTGTGCCGATAGGTTTGCCGGCATAGAGCCTGTTTTCAAAAACATAATCCCTGATCTTGTCCACTAAAGTGAAATCGCCATTGATGATCTTGCCGCCATAAATTATTTTATCGATCTGTCCCTGTTCATTTAAGAGCGGCCGGGCATATTCCAGGGCTAAAGCCTGTTCTAATACTTTTTTATCGCTGGGTTTGGCTTTTGCGGTAAAACGGATATCAATACGGGATTTTTGCACTAAAGCCGGGGCCAATTTCCGCAATTCATCCTTTTCAATGACCCGGGTACCGCCTACACTTTTGCCCAAGGAAGCTTGCCGGGCTATTTCACTAGGCGCACTATGGCCCTCACTGATATTAATAATATAGAGGTAATCAAGTCCCAGGCGCGACTTTAATTCTTCCAGGGTGGTAATGTACCGGATTACCGAGAAAGCCTGTTTCATGCTTTCCAGTTCGCCAGTGTAAACCATATGAGCTACTTGCAGGTCATTTTTAACCTGCTGCTGGGCCCGCTCAATAATATCTTTCTTAATGACATAAAAACCGAGCAGGGCAATAGATATCCCCAATACTAATATTACGCTCAGGAAGGAATAAAGGATCTTAGATTTTAAAGTCCTGGTTTTCATTGTGCCTGTTGGGCCTTTCCCAGAGCATTCACATAATAGATCACGTTTTCCAGTTCCAATTCTATATTAACATTATTCACAACCGTATCCTCGGCACCGCGCAGCGTGATGGGCGCAAAATTCAGCACCCCTTTTATCCCCGCCTCCAGCATCTGGTCCAGTACGGCCTGGGCCGCAGCATCAGGCACCGCTATAATACCCACCCTGATCTGCCGGATTTGTACAAAATCTTTCATTTCTTTGGCCGGCAAGATCGGGGTCAATGCTTCACGGTTCAACTTCGTCTGGTCAATATCGAAACAGGCTACGATCTTCATTCCTTCTTTCTCAAAACCTTTATACTTAAGCAAAGCTTTGCCCATATGTCCGGCGCCAACCAGCACTACTTGTTGTATTTCATTCTTGCCCAGGATAATATTAATTTTGTCTACCAGCTCATCAACCTTATAGCCGCCCTTTTTATTGCCGGAAATACCAAAAAGAGAAAAATCTTTGCGCACTTGAGATGAAGTTACCCCTACGGCATCAGCCAGGTTATCAGAAAATACTTTGACAAAACCCAATGATTTAAACCGGTTCAAAGCATTCTTATACCGGGAAAGCCTGATCACGCAGTTTTTTGTGGTTATCATTTAATGCTCCTTTTTTCACAATATCTAATATTAAAGTAGCATAATAATTGATTACTGTCAAGTATATTGTGATTTATATCACATTAAAGCTTAAAAAAATAGGGCTTATTTAGGTTAAAACCGGCCTAAGTCAGTAGGTGCCCGGCCAATAGATTTCAATAGTGATACTACCTCGGCTATTTGTATAGCAATAGTTTCGTTTTCATGAGCCCGATTAGGATAAATAGAATAGAGTTTCCTGTATTCCAGCGGGGTAACATTAAGCATCACTGAATTCGCCCCGGCTAATAATCCCTTCCGGCGCGCATCAGGACTGATCGTTTCCAAACCGGTTGTGACTACAACATTCCCCTTTTCCGGATCCATAAAACGGCACAGGGCCAGGACTTTTAAAATATCATCCTCCTGCGGCAGCGGCAATTGGGCCAAAGGTGTTTGCGGATGAGGAATACATGGCCCAAAACTGAGCATTTCAGACTTTAGTTCCCGGGCCAGGTAAAGGTCATTCAGGATATCTTCTTTTGTTTGCCCTGGTAATCCGACTAAGCCGCCAGTCACGATCAAATAACCAAGATCAGCCGCATTCCTGATCACCTGCAGGCGCTCATTCAGCTCAGCGCCAGGATGAATTTTCCGGTAAAGCTCAGGATTAGAAGTTTCAAAACGCATCAGCAGGCCGCGCGCTCCGGCGGCATACAGTTCCTGGAGATCTTTCTTTGCCATCTCCCCGAAACTGATGAACAGTAAAACTGCCGCGCGGGATTTTATTTCCTTAATAATGCCAGCCAGTTCCCCGGCAGTATAACCTCTATCCTCGCCGCTTTGCAGAACCAAAGCTTTGAACCCATATTTTTCCACTGCCTCAACTGCCGTCTCGATTATTTCTTTGCCAGTCATGCGGTAACGCTGCAATCCGGTAACCGAATCCGCGATCCCGCAGTAGGCGCAATTACTGCCGCAGTAATTGGAAATTTCGATGATGCCATGGACACAGCAGGCATTGCCGTGATATTTTTGGCGCAGGAAATTAGCGGTTTTATAGAATAATTGCTTAGCCGGCAGGTCATCTAAATTCAGTAAATATAAATATTCTTCCCGGGACAGGCTTTTCCCGTCAGTAGCTTTATCCAGGATAAGCCCCAGTTTTTTATCCACTCCCTGTTTTTCCAGTTCTACCCGGGAGAGCCGGACATCCAGGTCCTGCAGTTCAAAGAACAGTTCCCGCCAGGTAGTTAAAATATCTTCTGCTTCCTGCGGTGATATTTTTTCGATAACAAAGCCACCCTGGGCATAAATATAATCACCCACAGCCAGTCCAGCCAGTTCATTCAGGGCTTTTTTCCGCTCGCCGAAATAATTGACGGTTACGAACTTATCGTCTATAGCTTCTACTTTACCCGGTATCGCGTAGCACATGCTGCTTTTTCCTCAAGTGTCTAAAATTCGGAGATCAGAATATCAGGACATCAGGGTGAAGAGTATCAGGGTATCAGAAGATCAGGTAGTACCTGATATCCTGTTTTCCTGATAACCACTACCTGATTACCTGGTCACCTGATATCCGTACTTGTTTTATAAAACTTACTCGCAATCAAATGACACTAACCGTAATTCTCTCGTCTCACTAGGTTCAATAACCAATTCAGCCCCATCCAGGATCGTATCTTTACCGTGTTCCTGGAAAAAGAACCGTAACACCTCTTCATTGATCTCCGTAAAAGTCCCCAGCCGGAGATAGATTTTGGTGATCCTGGCGGCTTTTTGTTCTGCCCCTAATTTGAGNNATCAGGATAACAGGAAATCAGGTAGTGGTTATCTGGATACCAGGATATCAGGAAAAGCTTGATTCCCTGATTCCCTGATCACCTGATCTCCTGATATTCTGACTCTCCTGGTCCCCGATTTATATATTTAATAATTTCATCTGCTGTCGCTTTTA
>DJVG01000015.1 GCA_002441095.1 Elusimicrobia bacterium UBA6262 | reverse complement strand
CCTTTAGTAAGTTATATTGCGCGGATGATCAGGTTAACAAATCCGGTAGTCAATGATGAATTGTGCACTAGATGCCAGGTTTGCGTGAATAGCTGCCCGGTTAAGGCTATTAATAATTATCAAGGAAAAATCAGGATCAACTATAAAAAATGTATTGAGTGTTTTTGTTGCATAGAATTATGCCCAGCCAGGGCTATGACGATCAGAAAATCCAGGTTGTTGAAACTAGCTGAGAAGAAAGGTTAACATGGCTCAGGTAAAAGGGTTAACTTTGGGGCAATTAGGGGAGTTTGGCTTGATCCAGCGGGCGGAGCGTATTTTTGGACGGCCAGACAGGCCAGGATTGGTGCAGGGCATAGGGGATGATGCAGCTGTGGTTAAAATTGGCCACAATAAAGCCCTGATCTATACCACTGATATGCTGATAGAAGATGTTCATTTTTCATTGAAATATGAAGGTTTTTCAGATATTGGCTGGAAAGCCCTGGCTGTCAATATCAGCGATATAGCCAGTATGGGCGCCACCCCTACCTGGGGGCTGATCTCTGTGGGCGTCCCTGTGGGTATTCCTGTGGATAATGTGGACAAATTGGCACAGGGGGTGGCCAGCTTGGCCCATAAATATCATGTAGGGATCATCGGCGGGGACACAGTTAAGTCCCCTGACCGGCTGGTGGTTAACATAGCGCTTTTAGGGGAAGCCACGGCTAAGGATATCCTGTTCCGTCATGGGGCCAGTCCAGGCGATGCCCTGTTCGTGACCAATCGTGTAGGAGAAGCAGCGGCAGGCTTGGAAATTCTACGCGACTCGCGACCCGTGACTCGTGACTCGCGACTGCTTATTAAGAGGTATCTAAGACCGGAGCCAAGAGTAAAAGAGTCCCGTTTGATCGTTCAACACCGGCTTGCTTCCAGCATGATCGATATTAGCGATGGCCTGCACATTTCCGTAAAATTACTCTGCGCCCAATCAAAAGTCGGTGCCAGAGTATATTTGGATAAGATCCCCCTAAACTCGCAACTCGCAACCCGCAACCCGCAACAGGCCCTGCAATGGGCCCTGTCCGGCGGTGAAGATTACGAATTATTATTTACTGTGCCAAAAAATAAGATCAGGAAGGCGCTTGCCCTTTTTCCATACGGTTGGATCGGTGAAATAACCAAGGATAATTCAGTCAAGGTATTGAGCCCAACCGGCCGGGAAGTTAAAGTAAGGAAGACAGGTTATGAGCATTTCAAGTAAAATTATTATTACAAAATCCGCTGCCGAGACACAACGCTTTGGCCAAAAATTAGCCCGGCAGCTGAATCCTGGTGATCTTGTCTGTCTCAGTGGTGGGCTGGGCGCCGGAAAGACTTGCCTGGTCCAGGGTATCGCCCGGGGCCTGCAGGTGAAAGACTATGTCAATAGCCCCACCTTTAAGATCATTAATGAATACGCAGGCAAGATGCCGGTGTATCATTTTGACTTATACCGGCTGGAAGGATTGACTGATCTTCAAGGATTGGGTTATGAAGAATATTTTTACGGCCAGGGTGTTTCCCTGGTGGAGTGGGCAGAAAAGATCACTCCCTTCTTGCCTAAACAGTATTTACGGATCGAGTTACGCCGAATCGATGAACATACCCGCAAGGTTATCCTGACCGATTGGAGAAAGAAGAAATGATCGTATTAGGGATAGAAACTTCTACGAAGATCGGCAGCGCAGCTTTATCCAGAAACGGGAAAATACTGGCTGAAGCTGACCTGACCGGGGTTATGAACCACTCTGAAAAATTGTTACCGGCGATAGAAAAAATGATGTTAGCAAAAAAAATAGGTTTTACTGATATCAATCGTATTGCTATATCAACCGGGCCAGGATCATTTACCGGATTACGGATTGGGATCACTGTCGCCAGGACCATGGCCCAGATGCTGCATAAAGAAGTGGTCAGTATTCCGACCCTGGATTGCCTGGCGGCGATGGCGCCTGTGAGCGAGTCACTGGTCTGCCCATTAATACCGGCTATACAGGAACAAGTCTATTATGCTTTATATCGCTGTTCTGCCGGCCGGGGGTGCAAGAAGATCACAAGCTATCGCCTGGTGAACCTGGAAAAACTGGCCCGGGACCTGAAAAAATATCCGCAAAATATAGTTTTTACTGGTGAAGCGTTATTTTCCCTTAAGGAAACCCTGCTGCAGTCTTGGCCTAAAAAGGCTGGTTTTACTGCACCAAATGCCTGGCGGCCAACCGCTTCCTGGGTCAGTTTGCTTGGTGCTGAATATTCTCCCCAGCCTTGGGGCAAGATTGGGCCTTATTATATCAGGCCTTCTGAAGCAGAATTGAAGTGGAATAAAAAAGGGAAATGATATGGATATTAAATACGAACGCCTGAAAGAAGAAGACCTGGACGCAGTATTAAAAATTGAGCAAGCCAGTTTTCCCGTTCCCTGGACCAGAGGCATGTTTGAACAGGAATTGCGTATATCCACCAGCCACTTTTTCGTTGCCAAGGCTCTGCCTGGCAAGGAGATAGTGGGCTATGCCGGGTACTGGCAGGTAGTAGATGAGCTTCATTTGATCAATATCGCTGTCCAGCCTGAATACCGGCGGCAAGGCCTGGGGAAACACCTGTTATTCTATATTTTATATGATGGCAAAAGACTGGGTTTGAAAAAAGCCACTTTAGAAGTACGAGCCTCTAACCTGGCTGCGCAAAGATTGTACGAGCAGCTTGGTTTTAAGAATATTGCCCTCCGCAAGAATTACTACGCTGACAACCTGGAAGATGCCGTTATTATGTGGCTTTACAACTTGGGGTCCTTCAGTTAGTCAAGGGATTAGTCTTTGGGTTAATCCCAAAAATCACCTTTACAGGTATAGGTTTTTGTGATATACTTAATGTACGATCGGTAACCCGTTTTCTGGAGACTTAATGTTCAATTTCATTCGGCAAAGAATTGAATTGAAATTAGGGGTAGTATTGCTATTTGTTGTTTTTATCCCTATTATTATCATGTCTTTTATGAGCGTTAACCTGATACTAAAAGGGATACAACGGGAAGTCCAGCAACGCATTGTCAGCGACTTGAATGTCGCTGTCGCTATTTATGATAAGATCAAACATCAGCTGCGCTATACTATCCGGGACCAGAGCAGCCGTGTTAAGTATTATTTTGATACAGACACGCTGGATGACCTGCCGGCTTTTTTAAAAGCCGTGGCCGAGCAGAATAATCTGGATATTCTTTCCATCGCTGACCGTCGAGGAAAGATTATTGCCAGGGGGAACCAATCCCTGCTCAAAGGCGATAGCCTGGCTGACCGGGCTTATTTTAAGAGGGCGATCGATGGCGAAGATATCGTTTCTACGGAGCTGGTCAGTATTCATGAAATGCAGGCCGAGGGCATTAAGAAGGATTTTACCGAGGCCTTAATGATCAAGGTAGTCATGCCGGTGAAAGAGCCTGATGGTATCGTACGGGCAGTAATAATCGCCGGGTATCTACTCAATAATGATCACAGTATTGTAGACTTGATCACTGACCTGATCGGCGCCCAAGCTGCTATTTTCCAGCGGGAAACGATTGTTTCCAGCAGCCTGCGTGATCTTAACGGCGCCAGGATAATGGGTACGAAAACCAATCAGAAAATTGTGGAAACAGTACTGCAAAAAGGCAAGCAATATATCGGGGAAGACGAAGTCTTTGGCACAAGCTATATTAATGGCTATATCCCTTTGTTTAATGCCAATAACCAGGCGGTCGGCAGCCTGTACATCCGGGCCAGCGAAGAAGGGTTCCAGGAGATAAAAAGAAAAGTCATGTCCTCTATTATCTTTATGGCCGGATTTAGCATATTGCTGGCCTTAGCTATTGGATTTTATGTAGGCCGGCCTTTGACTATGGCTATTGAAAGCCTGCGCCAGGGAGCGATCGCAGTTGCTAATAGTGATTTTGACCATACGATCAAGGTAGATACTGATGATGAACTGAAGGAATTAGCTGATTCTTTCAATACCATGACAGCAGAATTAAAAGAAGCGCAGAAAAAATTGCTGCAGTCAGAAAAAATGGCGGCTCTTGGCCAGATTGCCGCGGCCGTAAGCCATGAATTGAAAAATCCACTGACCGGCATCAAAATGGCGGCTTATTTCCTGCGCGATAAAGTAAACAGCGCAGATACAGAAGCCAATAAGAGTATTTCTGATATCGAGTCTGAAGCTGACCGGGCCAATAAGATCGTGATGGAAATATTGACCTTTTCGCAGCCGATCAGCCCGATCTTTAATACCGTCAAAATAAATGAGTTGCTGGGAGAAATCCTGCCGGTGCAAGAATACCAGGCTGAGCTACATGAGATCAAGGTGATTAAACATCTCCAGGAGATTAAAAGCGTCATTAAAGCGGATCGGGACCAGCTGAAACAAATTTTTGACAACCTGATCAATAACGCTTTACAGGCGATGGGCGCTGGTGGCGAGTTAACGATCACCAGCATGGAAGAGAGAGATTTTATTAAAGTCAAGATCAAAGATACCGGAGTCGGTATTCCAGAGGAAAACGTAAAAAGTATTTTCCAGCCGTTTTTTACCACCAAAGATAAGGGTATTGGCCTGGGATTATCCATAGTGAACGAGATCGTCAAGAAGCATCAGGGTACAATTTCAGTAGAAAGCAGATTGGGCCAGGGGACTACCTTTATTATCAGCTTTCCCAAATTTGTTAATCAGGCATAAGCCAAGACCAGGGATGGACGAAAGCGATGCTTAAAAAACCGGACAGACCAGAATTACTTATCGTTGATGATGAAAAAGTTATCCGGGAAATGCTGGAAGCGCTGCTGGTGCGTGAAGGATATAATGTCACGACAGCGGAAAACGGTGCCGCCGGGATAGACCAAATAAAGAAGAAATTCTTTAATATAGCGATAGTCGATATCAAGCTGACGGACATGAGCGGCATGGAAGTAATGAAGCAGATCAGGGAAGCTCACAGGGAAACCGTAGTCTTGATGGTGACGGCTTTTGCCACTACCGAAACAGCGATCAAAGCCCTGGAAGCCGGTGTGTATGACTATATCATCAAACCGTTTGATATCAACCGCATTAAAATGATCATCAAGCGGGGCTTGGAAGAGCAACGGCTGTCCCTGGAAAATAAAGAGTTGCTGTCCAGCCTGAAAATAGAAAAAGACAAACTCGAATCAGTGCTGGAAATAGGCAAAATGATGTCTTCTATCCTGGACTTGCGGGAACTGATCGATTTTATCGTCAAGAAATCAACCGAAGTTTTAAAAGCAGAAAAAGGCTCTTTAATGCTCCTGGATGAGGATACTGGCCAGCTAATTATCAAAGGAGCGATCGGTTTATCCGATGAAATTATCAATAAAACTAAAATGAAGATCGGCGATAAAGTTGCTGGCTTTGTCATTAAATATGGGGAAGCAATGCTGGTTGAGGATATTGAAAGTGACGAGCGTACCAAACGGGAAAGCCGGCCCCATTATCTGGGTAAATCATTTATCAGCGTACCCCTGGTGCATAAAGATAAAGTGCATGGTGTTTTAAATGTCACTGATAAAAAAGATAACGGGTTGGCCGTTTTTACTGAGGACGACCTGAATTATCTTTCCATTATTATCAACTATGCCGCGGTTGCCATTGAAAATGCGCGCTTATATGAAGAAGTCAGGAATTTAGCCATTACCGATGCCTTGACCAGCTTATTTAACAATCGGTATTTCCAGGAACAACTGGTCAAAGAAATAAACCGGGCCAAGCGTTACGGGCGTCCGCTCTCACTGGTAATGTTCGACATTGATAATTTTAAATCCTACAATGACCGTTTCGGCCACTTGACCGGGGATTCTATTTTAAGACATATCAGCGCTACGATCAAAAGTAATGCCCGGGAAGTAGATATTGTGTGCCGTTATGGCGGCGAAGAGTTCGTAATGATCCTGCCGGAAACAGAAGCTATCGGAGGGATGGCCATTGCCGATAAGATCCGGGAGGCCGTGGAAGCGAGCACCCAAAATGAAGAGTACTTTAAAAATATCGGGAAAATTACCATTAGTGGAGGCATTGCCCAGTTTGAAAAGAAGTTTTTAAAAGAAGATTTTATCCAGAAGACGGATGAAGCCATGTATCAGGCAAAAAAAGAAGGGAAAAACCGGATCTGTATCTGGCAGAGATAGAAAAAGTTTATAGTTGATTGTTGATAGTTGATAGAAAAACTAAAATGGGGAAAATGAAAATGAAAAAATTAAAATTAGGGTTTCCTAAAGGGAGCTTACAGGAATCAACTTTGGCGTTGTTTAAAAAGGCCGGGGTGAATATATATGTGAACGAGCGCAGTTACTTCCCTTCCTGCGATGATGAGGAATTGGAAATAATGCTGGTGCGTACCCAGGAGATCCCGAAATACGTAGAAGACGGGGTTTTTGATGTGGGCCTGGCCGGCTATGACTGGATCGTGGAATCTGGCGCCAAAGTAAAGGAAGTCACAGAGCTGATCTATGCCAAGACCGGGTATCGACCGGTAAAATGGGTGTTGGCAGTCAGCGAAAATTCTTCTTTTAACAAGGTCGCTGACCTGAAGAACAAGCGGATCGCTACAGAAGTAGTGAATATCGTCAGGAAATACCTGCGACAGAACAAAGTGAAAGCTGAAGTAGAGTTTTCCTGGGGGGCGACAGAAGCCAAGGTCCCGGATCTGGTCGATGCGATCGTGGAACTGACCGAGACTGGTTCCAGCTTGCGGGCTAACAAGCTGCGGATCATCGATACCGTGCTGCAATCAACCACCCGGTTGATCGCCAATGCCGCGGCTTTACGGGATAATTGGAAAAAAAGAAAAATTGAGAATTTGGCTATTTTGCTGAAGGGAGCCTTAGCTGCCGAAGGCATGGTCGGTTTGAAAATGAATGTAGCTGATCCGAACCTGAAGAAGGTGCTGGCGGTGTTGCCGGCGCTAAAAAACCCAACCGTGTCAGGCTTGACGAAAAAAGGCTGGGTGGCTTTGGAAGTGATCATGGAAGAAAAAATAGTTAAACGTATCATCCCGGAGCTGAAACGGGCCGGTGCCCAGGGAATTATTGAATATCCATTAAATAAAGTAATCTATTAAGAAGAAGTTATAAGTGAGAAGTGTATTCAACTTAAAACTGCATTTAACTTAACACTGATCTTAATTGGGGGTTATACTTGACTGTTAGAGTACGGTTTGCTCCTTCTCCTACTGGGTACCTGCATATCGGGGGAGCCAGGACAGCCTTGTTTAATTGGCTTTTTGCCAGGAACAAAAAAGGCGTTTTTGTCTTGCGCATTGAGGATACTGATGAGGCCCGTTCCACTGAGGAATCTACCGCCCAGATCCTGCGCAGTATGGAGTGGCTGGGATTAAACTGGGATGAAGGTCCTTTCTTACAAAGTGATCATAAAGCTAAACACCAGCAATATGCCGCTCAATTAGTGCAAAAAGGCCAGGCGTATCACTGCTATTGTTCTCCGGAAGAACTGGAACTGCGGCGCAAAGAAATGATGGCTCAGAAACTGCCGCCTAAATATAACGGCCAGTGCCGGTCGCTGTCTGCAGAACAGAAAAAGAAATTTGAACAGGAAGGCCGTAAGCCGGTCATCCGATTCAGGATGCCTGATTCTGGAGTAACCAAGATCAATGACCTGGTTAAAGGGCCGATCCAGTTTGATAATTCACTTCTGGATGATTTTGTGATCCTGAAATCGTCAGGGGTGCCAGTATATAATTTTGCCGTGGTCTGTGATGACCATGATATGGCTATTACCAATGTTATTCGCGGTGATGACCACATTTCTAATACTCCCCGGCAGATCATGCTCTATCAAGCTTTTGGCTGGGAATTACCGGAATTTGCCCATATCCCGATGATCCTTGGACCTGATGGTGCCCGTTTGAGTAAACGGCATGGAGCAGCGGCCCTGGATGAATATATCCAGCAGGGCTATTTACCGGGAGCAATTATAAATTACCTGGTATTGCTGGGTTGGGCTACTGAAGATAGCCAGCAGATCTTTTCAGTAGCCGAGATGATCGAGAAGTTTTCTTTGGACCGTTGCGCCAAGAATGCGGCTATTTTTGACCCGGAAAAACTAAAATGGCTGAATGGCGAATATATCCGTCATAAACTGCCGTCCGAAGAACTGGTGCAGTTGGGAAAAAAATTCCTGGCAGAAAAGAAATTAATAGACGAAAACACGGATTTAGGGTATATTAGCCAGGTTATTTCCCTGGAACGGGAGCGGATCAGGACTATTGGCGAACTGCCTGAATTAGTGGATTTCTTTTTTCTGGACACAGTAGTGATAGCTGATGATAAAGCCAGGAAAACACTGGCTAAACCGAATGTCAAAGAGATCTTATCGAAAGTTGAAGCAGAATTATCTCATACTGCGGATTTTTCAGTGGTTGGTTTGGAGCAAGCTGTCCGCAAGCTATGTGAAACTAATAATTATAAAACCGGGGAAGTGTTTCATCCGGTGCGCGTAGCAGTAAGCGGCCGCACCACTGGCCCTGGCCTATTTGATATGCTTGCGGTATTGGGGAAGGAACGGGTAGCAGCCCGGATTAAACAAACAGTAGAGAGGCTGTAATGGGTGAAGAATTACAAAAAGAGAAAGCCGAAGCTAAAATTAATGAAGAAGAACTCAGTTTTTTAAGTTTGGTCTATTCCTTGAGTCAGGCCGCCTGGTCATGGCTGGGGAAACAAGTTCATCCGGTCAGCAACCAGGTCCAAAAGGATCTAAAACAGGCTAAATCCATGATCGATATGCTGCGTATGCTGCAGAAGAAAACCCAGGGGAACCTGAATCCTAAAGAGCAGCAAATGATCGAAGGGGTATTGGCTGACCTGGAACTAAATTACGTCGAAGAATCCAGTAAGAAAGTTGATAGTTGATAGATGATAGTTGATAGAAAGAACCAGAAGCTTTTTCAATCAACAATGAACAATCAACAATCAAAAAATATTGCCCGGTGGTGTAATTGGTAACACGTCTGCCTCTGGAGCAGAAGTCTCCTGGTTCGAGTCCAGGCCGGGCAGTAGTTCGACGCGTCAGATGACCGTTTAGGTCATCTGCCTTGCTCACTACTAGCGTTTATTATAAGCGTCGAACTATCCTGAGCGAGTAAGCGTAAGCGACGAGTCGAAGAATAGGAATTTGTGAGGTGCACGATGCATTTCTTATTACGTTGGGGAATCAACACCATAGCTTTGATTTTGACTGATTATCTGGTTGCCGGGATTTATATTTCCAGCCCTTGGGCTGCCCTAATGGGGGCATTATTATTAGGTTTGGTTAATGCGTTTATTAAACCGGTTATTATCTTATTAACACTGCCTATAAATATCCTGACCTTGGGATTATTGACTTTCATTATTAATGGAATGCTCTTAAGTTTTGTAGCCTGGGCCATTCCCGGTTTTATTATTGATGGCTTCTTTTGGGCGATTATTGGCGCGCTCATTCTTAGTGTGATCAGTACTTTGTTAAGTATCTTTCTCGTTTCGCCAAGTAAATAGCTTACGAATGCGGCGCCATCGTCTAATTGGTTAGGACGCTGCCCTCTCAAGGCAGAGCTTACGGGTTCGAGTCCCGTTGGCGCCACCAATAAAACCGTTGATAGTTCATGGTTTCAGCCTGAGGCTGATCCGCCTTTGGCGGAGATGGTTGATCGAAAAAGCAGAAACAAGCGTTACGGGACGAGAAGTGAAGAGAGCTGTACGAACGGAATCCGCCAGAGCTTGTTGGCGGAAGTCCCGTTGGCGCCACCAATAAAAACCTTTGATGGTTTATAGTTTCAGCCAGAGGCTGATCCGCCTTTGGCGGAGATAGTTGATCGAAAAAGCAAGAGCAAAGGCAAAGGAACGAAAAGTGAACTCGAAAGTAAAGCTTTTGAGGTGCAGTTATGTTTAAGATAGACAGGCTGTGCATAAAAAAACGCCGGTATCATCAGCCGGATTTGAATAGTGATAATAATATAATAAACACCGCTAACCTGGGATTAATCATATCCCGGGTTTTTTTATTTATAAAGAATAAATAAGGGGGTCTTATGGAATTTAATTTGGAAAGCTCTTTCAGTCAGATTATCAATGCGCTTTCGCAAATTATTGCTTTAGAAAATCATCAGCGTATCTTTCATGCCTGGCGGGTAGCGGTGCTAGCTACAGAAGTCGCCAGGAAAATAACCCCGGAAGATATTAACCAGGTATTTTATGCCAGCTTACTGCATGATGTAGGGACTGTTAGTCTGGACAATGGTATTAGGCCACAGTTATCTCTGGACCAGCAGAGAGCCCATCCGGTGATTTTTGCCCATCCGGTTAAAGGGGCTAGAATTGTGCAGGAAATTCCCGGCCTGGAACAGGCTGCCGAGATTATCATGGACCATCATGAGCGTTGGGACGGAGCAGGGTATCCGCATGAGAAGCGGAATGAGGATATAAATATCGGGGCCCAATGCTTAAGAATTGCCGATAGTTACGATTTTTGTCTGCAGGATAATCCCCGGCTTGATTATGAACAAAGCATGAAACAGTTGGGAGAACAAAAGAACAAGGAATTCTGCTCTTCAGTATATGAGGCGTTTAGTGAAGTATTAGCCCATAATGAGTATTGCCGTGAAATTAGCCGGGATGAATGCCTGGAAGAGGCGGTTGTGGAATTACAGCAGAGCTTGCCTCGTTTGCAATGCCCGGACAAAAGCGATGTTATTGGTATTACCTTACGGGTATTTGCCAGGGTTATTGACGCCAAGCATCTTTATACCAGCGGCCATTCGCAGCGCGTATCTCAGTACGCGATGTTATTGGCTGAAGCCCTGCATCTTGATCATGATGAGATCAGCCGGATAAAGTGGGCCAGCTTATTGCATGATGCCGGTAAAGTAGCCATACCTCAATCTATACTGAATAAGCCAGGCCCCTTGAGCGAAGAAGAGTTTGCCTTGGTAAAAAGGCATCCCGAAACAACAGCAGATATAATAAAATATATAGATGTTTTCAAAAATCTGGTTCCTACGGTACGCCATCACCATGAACATTTTAACGGCCGCGGCTATCCAGATCATCTGGAAAGTCAACAGATACCGTATTTATCCAGGATCATAACCGTGGCTGATGCTTTTGATGCTATGACCAGTCCGCGGCCTTATCAAAGAATGAAAAGCATTCACGAAGCGCTGGCAGAACTGGAGCAGCAAAAAGACAGCCAATTCGACGGAGAAATCATCAATCAGGCAAAAGAGGTCTTTACGGCCTTGACCGTGTAATACTTCGACTGCGTAGTTCGACTATGCTCACTACTCTGCTCAGTACTTTACATTCGACTACGCTCAGTACTTACCCTGAGGGCATTCGACTGAGCTCAGCCGAAGCCTGAAATCGAAGGGTTTTCATCGTCAGAGAGCTCGTCGTAAAAAAGTAAGATTTATCTTGACAAGTCTAAATATATAGTGTATAAGACACTTAGAACATTTTTTTCATGATCATAAGATGAGGGGGGGTGAACAATAATGGCAGAGAAAGTGATGAAGTGCGGCGTTAAGAAACAGGCTGGGTATCTTTATTTCATTGACAAGCAGGGTGATATCTCCAGAGCGAAAATGGCTCGCGGTGGTGAGAAGAAAAAAAAGAAAAAAAGATAGCTAAACAGTTTTTTAGCAAACAGTTTTTGAGCTCCCATTCGGTTTAACTAATGGGGGCTCGTTTTTGGACGGCTTTATTTTTTTTGCCGGTTCAGTTAACTAATAATTAAAATACGTTAACAATAAGTGGTGTCCCGATGCGCCTAACCGCCCATGAAATGGTTAAAGTCAGTCTTTTTGCCAGTCTGACCGCTGTCGGCAGCTTTATATACATCCCTTTGCCCTTCAATCCTGTGCCTGTTACCTTGCAAACTTTTTTTACCTATTTATCCGGCATAGTGCTCGGTCCCTTGCTTGGGCCGCTGAGCCAGTTGATTTATATCCTGCTGGGCTGCCTTAATTTACCTGTGTTTGCCGGGGGGACAGCCGGCTTAGGAATACTGTTCGGGCCAACCGGCGGCTATTTATGGGGGTTCCTGGCTGCCAGCTTTATTATTGGTATTATGACTAAAGGAAAAAGCAGCTTTTGGCGGTTGGTCCTGGCTATGGCCTTAGGGACTATAGCGATTTATCTCTGCGGCCTGGCCCAGCTGATTTTTGTCGCGCGTCTTTCCCTGTCCCAGGCCTGCTGGTCCGGGATGGTTGTTTTTCTGCCTGGAGATCTGGTCAAGATAGTTTTAGCCTCCAACCTAGCCTTAAAATTACCGCCCAAATTAATGCAGTTTTAGCCAGTCCCCCAACTTCCCTACAATCCTCTTTTTTTCTCTTGAAATTAAAAAAATGATATGCTATCATAAACCAATAATCTATTACAGAATCTAATTCTGAAAGTGAGGTATTTTCGTTGCGTAAATTCATCCTGGCAGGTAACTGGAAAATGTATAAAAATACACAGGAGGCTAAGTCCCTGGTAGAAGGTTTATCCCAGCGGTTAGGGAAGCTGAGTGACCGGGAAGTGGTAGTCTGCCCGCCCTTTACCAGCTTAGCCATTGCGGCAGAATCCATAAAGGGCTCCAGCCTGAAATTAGGCGCCCAAAATATGTATTGGGAAGACAAGGGTGCATTTACCGGGGAGATCGCCCCGGGTATGCTGAAAGATACCGGCTGTACCTATGTGATCATCGGGCATTCTGAACGCCGGCAGTACTTTGGTGAGACTGATGCCACGGTTAATAAAAAAATGAAAAAAGCTTTCCAAGCGGGACTATTACCCATTGTTTGCATCGGGGAAACACTGGCTGAAAGGGAAAGCAATAAAACCTTCCAGGTGTTGGAACGCCAGATCCGCGATGGGGCCAGCGGCTTAAGTGCTGAAGAGGCCAAAAAATTAGTGGTTGCTTATGAACCAGTATGGGCTATCGGTACCGGCAAAACAGCTACTCCGCAACAAGCAGAGGAAGCGCACAAGTTTATCCGCCAAAAATTAGCCGAGATATATGCTCCGGCTATAGCCGAAGAGATCAGGATCTTGTACGGCGGCAGTGTCAAACCGGAGAACAGCAAGGAACTTATGGGACAAGCTGATATAGACGGGGCTTTAGTGGGCGGAGCCAGCTTAGAAGCAGAGTCATTCAGCAAGATCGTAAATTTTGAGGGTTAATTCTAAATTACAAATGCTATTCCGCCAACAAGATCGGCGGACTTCGCGCTACAACCACTTATGCCAAATTATGGTAGAGATTCTCACCTAAATTTAGCATAAGTTCCGTAGGAACGGTGTAATTTGGCATTTAGCATTTTAGGAGTCTAGCTTGATAATAGCTATTGGCAGCGATCACGGCGGCGTAGAGCTGAAAGAAAAAATTAAGTATTTTTTAACTCGCCTCGGTCATGAAGTGAAAGATATGGGAACTAATAATCTGGACAGTGTTGATTATCCTGATATTGCTTTACGGGTAGCCGAGGAAGTATCGCAAGGCAAAGCCGCCAGGGGAGTCTTGCTGTGTAAAACAGGTATTGGCATGTGTATTGCCGCCAATAAAGTTCCCCGGATCCGGGCGGCTCTTTGCTGTCAGGCAGAACAAGCCAGGTTAGCGAGCGAACATAACCAGGCTAATGTGCTTTGTTTAAGCGGCTTAACCAGCGCGCCAGATATGGAAGAGATGGTCAAAGCCTGGCTGGAAACCCCCTTTGGCCGGGACAGGCATTTACAACGTATTAATAAGATAAGTGAGATCGAGAAAAAATATATGAAGGAATAAAAACTGGTATTGACCATGGATTTTGACCAGAAACTAGCCCAAATTATTGACTACGCTGTTTTGAAGCCTGAGGCAACGAGTACTGATATTGACCGTGCCTGCCAGGAGGCAATAAAGTACCGTTTTGCCGCTGTTTGCGTTAACCCAAGCTATGTGCCGCTCGCAGCCAAACTACTGCATGGGAGCGGTATTAAGGTCACAGCCGTGATCGGTTTCCCGCTAGGAGCCAGCACTTCCACGGTCAAAAGCATTGAAGCCCGTAACGCTTTGCTTAGCGGCGCTGATGAAATTGATATGGTCTTGAATATCGGAGCTCTTAAATCAAATGAACCTGAGATCGTGGATGAAGAAATAAAAATGGTGCGCAATGTTACCAGCGGGCATGTGCTGAAGGTGATCCTGGAGACCTGCCTGCTCAGTAGGGAAGAAAAAATTAAGGCTTGCGAGATCGCCTGCCTGCAGGGCGTTAATTTTATTAAAACTTCCACGGGTTTTAGTAACAGCGGGGCGACTGTTGATGACATTAAGCTGATCCGCCAGGTAGTAGGCATAGAAATGGGTGTAAAGGCCAGCGGCGGTATCAATACTGCCGAGCAAGCTTATGTCTTGATGGAAGCCGGCGCCACCCGCATCGGTACTAGCCATGCCGTTGATCTTGTTTCTGGAGATAAAAAAAGGTAAAGGGGTTTACGATGAATGTTGATGATCTCCTGCAACTGATGGTCAAACGTAGTATTTCAGATATTCATTTTAAAGCTGGCGGCCCTCCCATGCTCCGGTTTAATGGCAAGTTGATGGCCGCTGAATCCAGTCCTTTGACCAGTGAGCATGTGGAACAGTTGGCTTATAGCCTGATGAATGAAAAACAACAAAAAAAATTCGAGAAAGATGATGAGCTTGATCTTGGCTACGAAGTAGAGGGAGTGTCCCGTTTTCGGGTCAATATCTACCGGCAAAAAGGCGGGATCGCACTAAGTTTGCGGGTTATTCCTCCCTCACCTAAAACCTTCGAAGAGCTTAACCTGCCCAGTGAAACAATGCGTAAGATAACCAGCCATAACCGCGGACTTATTTTAATTGCCGGGATTACCGGTGCCGGCAAAACCACCACCTTGAACACCATGATCGATTTTATTAATTCCACCCGCCGTTCCAATATTATTACTATTGAGGATCCGGTGGAATTTTATCATAATGATAAAATGAGCACGATCAGCCAGCGTGAAGTAGGCAGTGATACCAAGTCTTTCGGGCAAGCGCTGAAACATGTCTTGCGCCAGGACCCGGATGTCATCGTGATCGGTGAAATGCGAGATTTTGAAACAGTCAATGCCGCTATTATGGGGGGAGAGACCGGGCACCTGGTAATTTCCACAGTACACACTATCGATGCTGTGCACACGGTCAACCGTATTGTCGATATGTATTCTCCGCACCAGCAAAACCAGATCAGAATGACGCTCAGCCAGATCCTACGGGGTATTATCGCTCAGCGGTTAATTCCGCGGGTCGATCAGGAAGGCCGGATCCCGGCTATCGAGATCCTGACGGTTACCCCGTTCGTCCGGAAATTGATCGCCGAAGGCAAGGATGCAGGTATTTATACCGCTATGCAACAGGGATCGTTTTATGGTATGCAATCATTTGACCTGTCTTTGTTGAATTTATACAAGGAAGGGAAGATTTCCCTGGAAGATGCCCTGGATAATGCCACTAACCCGGATGAGCTTATGTTGAGTGTCAGGGGTATTTACACCGGTATTGACGAAAATAATAACCCAGGCAAGAGGGATAAATAATGATTATCCGCTGGAAAATAGAATCTTATTTCGACGACAAGCATCAGGATCGCTATGTGGTATCGATTAATGGGGACCGTGAAGACGTCCTCCGGGTAGTGGGAAAATTTGATAAAGTATGCCAGCCTCCCTTTCAGCTCAAGGCTGCCCGCGGCGATTATAACTGGGGTTTTTACCTGAATACATCCAGTAAAGAGACCCGGCTGGAAGTAGAGAAATTTATGAAGCGGCTTTCAGTAGCTGATGCCCGGGAAATACCAGAGGCAAAGAAGAAAGCAGGCGCCCCGGAACGGGCTGATACCCTGGCCAGGGAAATTGGCGGGGTGATCAAGGATTTATCTGACCGTGGGATCAGTAAGGCTGAGGCTAAAGAAGCACTAAAGCATAAGAATATCGTTTTGCCTGGTGATATCAGGATGCCCGGCCAGGAGAGTGATGAACCTATCCCTCTGGAAGTCGGCCGGATCCAGCCCATGTACCTGAAAAAGGAAACAGATTTGCCGGAAGGATTGCTGGTGCCAAATGAAAATGAGGTCAAAGTTGGCATTTTGTACCCTGAAGGAGAACAGGAAAATGCCCGCCTTTTTCTCACTGGATTAACCGATGTTTTAAAAACGGTAAAACATCATCCTTTCAGCCTGGAAAATGTTTTTGACGATAACTATCCCATTAGGGCCCAGTTAGATTTGGCCAATCTAGTAGAAATTTACCAGGGATTTAATATCGAAGCGTTTTTGATTTTTATTCCCAATTACCAGGTTTTCCCTGAGGCTAAGAACCTGGCCGCGTTGCTTAAAAAAATGCCTAAGAAACGGAAAGTGCTGATCAAAGCGATTGCGCTTAGTAAAATGGCCTTAAGAACCACGTTTGTCAGCGTCGTTGTTGATATCGCCTTGTTTAAAGGGCGGGGGATCGGGGATTTCCAGGATTGAAACAAACTAAGCTTTATAAGTGGCACCAGCAGCATCAGGCCCGCTTGATTGAGTTTGGCGGGTGGTTGATGCCGGTACAATATAGCAGTATCATCGATGAGTACTGGGCAGTACGTAAAAAAGCCGGGCTCTTTGATATTGGTCATATGGGAGAAATAACAGTTATCGGTGATGAAGCTGAAAATTTTCTGCAGCACACAATGACCAATGATGTGTCAGTAATGGCGCCGGGGGAGTGTCTTTACAGTCTCATGTGTTATGATCACGGTGGCATTGTTGACGACTTGTTCATTAATAAGATCAGCCAGCATAATTATCTGCTGGTGGTGAATGCCGCGAATACAGAAAAAGATTACCAGTACCTGATTGAACAAAAAGGCGATTATGATGTGATGTTGAATGATATTTCGGAAAGCACTTCCCTGTTTTCGTTGCAGGGCCCTGACGCCAGGAACATTATGGTAAAACTGGCCGGGCCAGAGATCGCCAGCCTGAATTATTTGCATTTTGCCAAAGGGCAGATCGCCGGCAGCCCAGTGACTATTTCCCGTACCGGATATACAGGAGAGCTGGGCTATGAGATAGTTTATTTTGGCCAGCCTGAGCCGGAACAAGAGACAGAAAAAATTTGGCAGAGCATAATTGACCAGGGGGTTATCCCCTGTGGTTTGGGAGCCCGGGATATTTTGCGGTTGGAAATGAAATATTCCCTATACGGAAATGATGTTGACCAGGACACTAATCCGCTGAAAGCCGGGCTCGGCTGGGCAGTAAAGATGGAGAAGGATGATTTTATTGGTAAGGCCAGCCTGGAACAAGTAAAAAAGGACGGTCTTTCCCGCAAGCTGGCCGGATTGGTAATGCAAAGCCGGCAGATCGCGCGCCATGGATTCGCTATCTTTAGCCAGGATGGGAAGGCTGTGGGTAAGGTCACCAGCGGAACATTTTCCCCAACCTTAGCTAAAAGTATTGCCCTGGGGTATGTCCGCTCAGCTGAAGCTGTACCCGGCAATATCCTGGATATAGAGATTAGGGGGAAAAAATATCCGGCGACTGTGGTAAAAACGCCTTTTATCCCCAGCCATGTAAGAGATTAAGAAAATGTTCATAGTTGATTGTTGATTGTTGATAGAACAAACCTTTCTTTGCTTTTTCTATCAACTATGAACTATCAACTATCAACTAACCCCGGAGGTTTTAATGGTTCCAAAGGACTTAAAATACAGCAAATCCCATGAATGGGTAAAAGCAGTCGGCAATAATACCATGATGATCGGCATTACTGATTATGCCCAGGAAGAATTAGGTGATATAGTATTTGTTGAATTGCCAAAAGTAGAACAACAATTGAAACAGCAAGAATCTTTCGGCGTGGCTGAAAGCGTAAAAGCGGTCAGCGACCTATTTAGTCCGGTTAGCGGCATGGTGGTCGCTGTAAATGAGGCTTTGGGCAAACAGCCGGAATTGGTTAATAAAGAGCCTTACACCAACGGCTGGATGATCAAGATATCCTTAGCCGCTCCCGCGGAATTATCTGGCCTGCTGTCAGCGGAAGACTATGAAAAGTTGATCAACGAGGGATCTAAGTAGTTATGGACTATATAGGCAATACCGAAGCTGATAATAAGGATATATTGCGTGAATTAGGTATAGCTTCAACCGAAGATCTATTAAAAGATCTGCCGCAGGATAGAATAATTCGTCAGCGGCTAGGGTTACCGCCTGCGGCCAGTGAATTTGAAGTTAAAACGCAGCTACGGAAAATAGCCAGCCAAAACTCGAGCGTAGCTGACTTTGCCTGTTTTTTAGGTGCTGGCGCTTATGATCATTATATCCCCAGTACTGTCCCGGTTATTACCAAACGGGGAGAATTTTATACAGCGTACACCCCTTATCAGCCGGAAATAAGCCAAGGCACCCTGCAATCGATCTTTGAATACCAGACGATGATCTGTAATCTGACCGGTATGGACGTAGCTAATGCCAGCCTCTATGATGGCGCTACAGCGCTTTATGAAGCAATTCACCTGGCTTGTGAGCATACCCAGAGGAATATAATCCTGGTGGCCAAGGCCATTCATCCGGAGTACCGGCAGGTAGTGCATACTTATTTAAAGAATTCCCGGATTATTATTAAGGAAATCCCTTTTCTCGCAGGCCTTACCGATCTGGCTGCCTTGAAAAGCCAGCTTACTGACCAGGTAGCAGCTGTTGTTGTGCAGCAGCCGAATTTTTTCGGTTGCCTGGAACCTGTCCAGCAGCTTGGGGCCATGTCCCATGAGCAAGGAGCTTTGTTTATTACCAGTGTTTATCCGGTAAGCCTGGGTGTTTTACAAAAGCCGGCAGAATACGGTGCTGATATTGTTACTGGCGAAGGGCAGTCCTTGGGGCTACCGGTTTCTTTTGGCGGGCCGTACCTGGGAATTTTTGCCTGTCGCCAGGAATTTATGCGTAAAATGCCTGGCCGGATAGTCGGAGAAAGTATTGACAACCGGGGACAGCGTGCTTATGTGCTGACCTTACAGGCCAGGGAACAGCATATCCGCCGGGAACGAGCCACCAGTAATATTTGTTCCAATGAAGCTTTATGCGCATTAAGCGCTTGTGTTTATCTTTCCTCTATGGGCGCTGCCGGATTAAGAGATGTGGCTACTGCTTCTTTATCCGGAGCCCATTACCTGGCTAATGCCATCGGCAGGATACCAGGTTGGAAAATTAATTTTAAAACAGCCTTTTTTAACGAATTTGTCGCCACTGCTCCCGGGAATATTGAGGCCTTAAATAGAAGACTTTTAAGGAAAAATATAATCGGTGGTTTGCCGCTGGAAAAATATTATCCGGAACTTAAAAAGTCACTATTATTCTGTGTCACTGAAAAAAGAACCAAAACCGAAATCGACACATTGGTCAGTATCTTAAAAGAAAATAGATAGCATTTTCTATACGCTACACGCTATACGCTTAACGCTATTAAAAGAGGTTATTTAATTTGGAAAAAGTGATTTTCGAATACCATTCACAGTCAACAAGTTATGTGCCTGCTGCCGACCCGCAGGCAGCTAAAAAACATATACCGGTAGAATATTTAGGAGTAGAAGAAGTAATTTTACCTCAGGTCAGCGAGCAAGATGTGATCAGGCATTTTACCGCTCTCTCAAAATTGAATTTTGGCGTGGACAATGGTTTTTATCCCTTAGGCTCATGCACGATGAAATATAATCCTAAGATTAATGAAACAGTAGCAGATTTTGACGGGTTGGCCGGTATCCATCCTTATGCTCCTGAAGAATGTGTGCAGGGCGCTTTGCAACTGGTCTATGAGCTGGAAGGTTTTCTAAAAGAAGTCAGCGGATTTGCAGGCATGACTTTGCAGCCTGCCGCTGGGGCGCATGGGGAAATAACCGGTGTTTTGCTCATCAAAGCGTACCACCAGCAGAACCATCCGGAACAAAAGCGAACCGTTATCCTGGTCCCTGATACTGCCCATGGCACAAATCCGGCCACGGCGGCTTTAGCCGGGTACCAGGTCAGGCAGGTGAAGAGTGATGATCAAGGGGATATAGACCTGGATGATTTACAGCGGAACCTGGGCCCCGATATTGCCGCTTTAATGTTAACCAATCCTAATACTTTGGGGTTGTTTGAAAAAAATATTCTTGAGGTCAGCCGCCAGGTTCATAAAAGTGGGGCGTTACTATATGGCGACGGCGCGAACTTTAATGCTTTATTAGGATTGATTAAGCCGGCTGAACTGGGTTTTGATGTAATGCATTTCAACCTGCACAAGACATTTTCCACCCCGCATGGCGGCGGTGGACCGGGTGCCGGAGCAGTTGGCACGATTAAGGAACTTACTCCTTTTTTGCCGGTACCTCAGGTTATAAAAAAAGGGAAAAAGTATTTTTGGAAACACCAGCAGGCAAACAGCATCGGTAAGGTCCGTTCTTTTTATGGCAATTTCCTGATCGCGGTCCGGGCGTATGCTTATTTTTTCGCCTTGGGGGCAGAGGGCATTGCTAGAGTCGGGCGTCAGGCTGTGCTGAATGCCAATTATTTAAAGCATAAATTAGAAAATTATTATCCGGTTCCTTATGGCCGTACCTGCATGCATGAATTTGTCATGACTCCTCATCATGACTGGGCCGTCAGTACCCTGGATATTGCCAAAAGGATAATTGACTACGGGTTCCATCCACCGACGATCTATTTCCCGCTCATTGTCCATGAGGCCATGATGATCGAACCGACAGAAACCGAGACCAAGGAAACCATGGATACCTTTGTTAATGCTTTGGGACAAATTGCTGCAGAAGCGGTACAAAATCCGGAACTGCTGAAAAAAGCACCGCTGACCAGCCCGGTAGGGCGTATTGATGAAGCCCGTGCCGGCCGCCAGCTTATTTTAAAATATGAAAAAGGAAGGGATGCGAGGTAAAAATGATTACAAAATGGGACCTTGTCGAAAGTTTTACTGCCGATTATCCGAAGCGCTGGAAAATAGTCCTGCACGGTGACAGGGATGATGGCATCAAATTATCTAATGTGCTGACCAAGCTTAATTACAGCTGTGGCCGGACGACTTCTTTGCGGGAGAAAGATTATAACTGGTCATTTTATCTTTATCAGCTGGAAGAAAATGACAAAGAGAAAATATATGAGATCGTGCATGATTTTAAGGAAAGTCCGGATAATTTCGATTTTGCCAAGTATTTGCCGCCGGTGGAGGAAAATAATTTAGTTGATGAAGACATAAACCAGGAGATCACAGGAGAAGCTCCCCTGGCTGCTCCGCTAACTGCTGAAACAGCGACCAAGCCAGTATTGACAGAAGAACAGAAACTAGCCCTGTTTTCGGAAATAGGCTTGAATCCGCGTTATACCTTTGATACTTTTGTGGTTGGGAAAAGCAACCATTTTGCCAAGGCCGCTGCTTTAGCCGTGGCCGAGATGCCGGGTAAGGTATATAATCCTCTCTTCATGTACGGAGATGTTGGTTTGGGGAAGACCCATTTGATGCAAGCCATTGGCCATTTTGTACTGGAAAACGATTCTACGGCAAAGGTGCTGTACACTACTGCTGAACGGTTTATGGCTGAAGTAATAGATGCGATCCGTTACGGCAAAATTATAGAGTTCAGGAATAAATATCGCAAGATAGATGTTTTGCTGATCGATGATGTGCAGTTTCTATCCGAGGCTGAAGCCGCCCAGGAAGAGTTTTATCATACCTTCAATGCCCTGTATGATGACCATAAGCAGATCGTTATTGCCAGTGATAAGCCGCCTAAGAAAATATCGGTATTGGAAGAACGGCTGCGTTCCCGTTTTGAATGGGGTTTGATCACCGACATCCAGTCGCCGAATTTGGAAACCAGGGTGGCGATCCTGAAAGCGAAAGCTGAAAGCACCAAAGTACAGATTGAAGATGAAGTAATGTATTTCATCGCGGAACAGTTAAAATCAAATATCCGCGAATTGGAAGGATTCCTGATCCGTATCGTGGCCTACGCTTCTCTGACTAACCGGCAAATAAACAAGTCTTTAGCCGAAGAATTGCTGCAGGACTTGCTGCCGGAAGAAACTACGGGTATAGAAATGAGCACCCTGGCCCCGCTGGAAGAAAACTTAACCCAGATCATTGAAGAGAAAACAGAAATTATTTTTGAACCGACCCAGCCGGTGGAGATAGTGAGCGAATCTGAATCAGCTTCCGCTGCCCCTGAACAACCAGCAGAGCA
Organism: Elusimicrobia bacterium UBA6262; assembly: GCA_002441095.1. GTDB lineage: Bacteria > CAYTYR01 > UBA6262 > UBA6262 > UBA6262 > UBA6262. The sequence goes on along the minus strand of DJVG01000015.1, from coordinate 3,918 downwards.
GGTATTTGAACCAGAAATACCGGCTTATGAACCTCCGGCAGAAGAGACGGAACCGCCGCCTATAGTAGAGCCAGAACCAGCTGCTGCGCCGGAGCCGCCGCCTGCTCCAGAACCGGCGCAACAGCCGGCAGCAGCGGGGAGGGGGGACGATGCCCGCAATTTGCGGACAGGATATATTTATCCTGCCGGCAAGGATAAAGAATTAGACCAGATGATCAAGAATTTTGCTGAGACTATTAAAAAGCATAAGATCAAATTCAAACTGGATAGGACTTTTGCCCAAACCTATACTCCCAGTTCCAGCCTGAATTTTGGCGAAATGGTTGATTCGTGCCGCAGTCAGGGAATTGATCTGGTTATCTGGATGGGACCGCCGCCATCAAATAATTTGATCGAAGGAGAATTCGCCCGTTCTATCCATAGCGTATTTGATAAGGAAAAAATACCCATGCAGTACATCTCTTTTGAAAGTGTACCCAAACAATATAAATACCTGAATATGGTACTTGATTTTGCTTTTTTACGTAGCTAACTGTAGTTTCAGCTTTAACTCGCAACTGTATTAAGACTTATTCTTGACAGAAGCTGTTTTTTTTAAATTAACATATCTTTAAAAACTCGCAACCTGGAACTCGCAANNTAAAGAAATAGCACGAATGACTCTAATGCCAGCTAATGACACGAATAAAAAAGTATGGCGGTTGCTGATAGATGACCCGCAAGATGGCGCTTGGAATATGGCTGTGGATGAAGCTATCTTGTGCCAGCGCAAGAACGGAGAAACCCTTTCTACTCTCCGCATATATTCCTGGCAAAGACGAACTGTCAGCCTGGGATATTTTCAGCGCATTGATAAAGCCCTGGCGGATTTATGCGCTCAGAACAGCATTGACCTGATCCGCCGGCCCACTGGCGGCGGGTTTGTCCTGCACGATCAGGAATTTACTTTCAGTGTGATTTTCAGCCGGCAGGACTTGCGGGACCAGCATCAGGCGGTGGAATATTTTCGGGTAATCGCTACTTGTATCCGAAAAGCGTTATTATTACTGGGTACCACAGCCAGTCTTGCCGAAAATGAATTTAATGGCAAAGATAATCATTTTTTCTGTTTCAATAACCCAACAAAGTATGACCTTCTTATTGCCGGCAAAAAAGTTTGTGGCAGTGCCCAGCGCCGTTATCGTGATATCATTCTCCAGCAGGGGTCTTTGATTTTAAGCACCCCGGGTGATCCAGCTTATTGGCAGCAAGCCTCTGGCCTGGAAGAAGTCCTGCGGCAAAAAATAAGTTTAGCCCAGATCAGTACTGCTTTTCAGCAGAGTTTTGCCTCAGAGTTAAAACTCAACTTTGTACCTGGCAATTTGACTGCGGCAGAGCTGCTGCTGGCCCGGCAATTAGCAGCTGAAAAATATACCCAGGACTCCTGGAATTACCAGGGTAATTATCAAGGTGATCATGCATAATGAGGCGAATATAAAAGTTAGACCAAAGATCAGGTTTACCCTGGGCTTTAAGTTTGTCGCTGCCTTGATGCTGGTTTTGATACCGCTGATGCTGTTGATCGGTTTTATTATGGTCAACCAGGTAAGGCAGGTAGTCACTGATGATATTACTAAAAAAAGCAAGAATTATGCCTGGTTCCTGGCTAAAGTCAGTCGCCAGGGAATTAAAGAATCAGATATCGCTATTCTTAAGCGCTACGTGCAGGAGATCAGCAGTGATAAAGATGTTCTCTATATCCTGCTCTCCGATATAAACAATAAACCTATTATCCACAGCGAAAAAAAAGCTGAGAGTTTTAAAGGGGCCCTGGAAGTACAGATACCGATCTATTATAAAAGCGAGCGCACCGGAACGATCAAGATCTGGTATTCCCTTAGCCGGGTGGCTGATGAGCTGACGACCAATGTCAAACAAGTGCTTTTCCTGGTTGTTATCCTGGGGATCATATTGCTGGGCCTGGTGATGTTTATTGTTTCCGAGCAGATGATCTTTAACCGTATCGGAAAAATATTGCAGGCTATGCGCCGGGTACAGAACGGTGACCTGTCTGCCCGGGTAGGGAAATTAGGCAATGATGAGTTGGGGTATCTGGCGGCGCAGTTTAACCAGATGATTTCCCAGGTTGAGGAAAACCAGCAGCAGTTGACCTTATTATTCGAAATGTCACGGGCTGTGACCGCGGCTTTGGATATTACCTTGATCATTGACCTGGTCATGGCTATGAGCATAGAGAAACTGCAAGGATCTTCCTGTAGTATTTTCCTGGTTGATGATAGCGGGCTTTTTAAAATGCGCAGTACCAAAGGCTTATCCACTGCTTTTGTCAACGCTAACGGTATTATCTTGCTGGAGGATATGGCGCAAAAAGCCTTGCTGTATAATGAACCTTTAGTGATTCGTGATTTTAATCAGGCCCAAAGTAGTCTGACTGCTCTTTTAAACCAGGAAAAAATTGCGGTTATGGTCAATATCCCGCTACTGATCGGTGACCGTAAATTAGGAGTATTAAATATCAACTCCGGTAACCGGGAAGCTTTTCCTCCTGACCGGGTTGACTTCCTGATGGCTTTTGCCCGGCAGTTGGCCGTGGTGCTGCAAAATGCTCAGCTTTATGAGCAAACACAGCAATTCAGCAAGGACCTGGAAGAAAAGGTCAATATTGCTACCGGCGATCTGGCCCGTGCTAATGAACATTTAAAAAGGGCTAATGAGAAATTGATAGAATTAAGCCAGGCGAAAAGCGACTTCATCGCTATGGTCAGCCATGAATTACGCTCACCGCTGACCAGCATCCTGGGATTTAGCGACCTGCTAATGCAGGGCGAGCCCGGGGATTTGAATGCTAACCAAAGAGAATTTATGGAGATCATCAGCCAGAATACCAGGCGCCTGGTTGATTTGATAAATAATTTATTAAACCTGTCTAAAATAGAAGCCGGTAAAGTGGAATTGAAAAAAATGCCATTGGACCTGGAAAAAACAGTGCACGGGGTTTTGCATAATTTGCGGCTGGCCAGTAGTGAGAAAAAGTTAAGGGTAAGTGTCCTGCCTCCGGCAGAACCACTGGCGGCTATCCCGGCTGATGAAAACCAGCTTACCCAGATTCTCATTAATTTATTGACCAACGCCATTAAGTATACTCCCGACCAGGGGGAAGTGATCATCAGCTTTAAAGACGCTGGAAAATTTATTGAAGTGCAGGTGATCGATAATGGTCACGGTATAGAAGAGAAAGACTTGCCCTATATATTTAGCCGTTTTTACCGGTCAGCTAAAGCCAAAGCTGAACATGTGATCGGGACAGGCTTAGGGTTGGCCATCTCCAAGCTGCTGGTTGAATTGCACGGGGGTAAGATCTGGGTTGAAAGCCCGGTTTTGGATAAAGAGGTTTTCAGCTGGGATAAAAGAGACAGAAAAGGGGCAAAATTCGCCTTCACTTTGCCAAAAAACTAAAATGAACAGGAGTGAGATTATGAGCAAAAAGGTTTTGATCGTTGATGATGAGCCTGGCGTGGTAAAAATGGTGCGGTATTTGCTGGAGAAGAACGCTTTCACTGCAATCAGCGCTAATGACGGAGAAGCAGGAGTTAATCTGGCGATCCAGGAAAAACCAGATCTCATCTTGATGGATATCATGATGCCGGTGATCGATGGCAATGAGGCCACCAGAAGATTAAAGGAAAATGAAAGTACCAGGCAGATACCAGTGGTTATGTTAAGCGCGCTAGGGCAAGAAGGTGACGTCGCCAAAAGCCTGGAATTAGGGGCCTTGGATTATATCGTTAAGCCTTTTCATCCGCAGGAATTAATGGATCGCGTTAAGAAGATCTTGGGATAGAGAAGCGAGAAGTTTAAAGTGAAAAGTGTTAAGTGTTAAGTTTTGGATTAAGATGTACAATTGTAAAGATGTGTTGA
>DJVG01000042.1:454-3823 GCA_002441095.1 Elusimicrobia bacterium UBA6262 | reverse complement strand
AGGCTGATCCGCCTCTGGCGGAGGCATAGCGCGTCCCGATCAAATCGGGAAGGTCCTCGGTTCTCCCGATGGAGCTGCCATGATGCATCTCATCGGGACCAGCTTGAGGCTGGGAATCTATCCGAGCACTGCACCCGCCGGAGTTCTGGTGGCGGGCCCGATTTTAAACCGTATATTCTTTCATTTTGTTTGACGGGAGGGGATCATGAAAGAAAAAAATACTTTTCAGGAACAAAGGGAAAGATTTGAAAAAGACTTAGCTTTGAGAGTCAAACTGCTTGATGTTTCCGCTGATTCCGTGATCGTCCATAATGCTAATGGTGAAATTATTTATATAAATAATGCCGGATGCCGGATGCGCGGTTATTCCCGTGAAGAAATATTTAATCTACACCTGATCGACCTGATCGCACCGGGATATATTGATTTTGCCAAACAACAACTTGAGATTGTAAAAACTAAGGGTTATGATGAATTTGAAATTCCTCAAAAGCGTAAAGACGGATCAGAATTCATTACCGAAGTGCATGCTTCGATCATCGAAGTTAATAATGAAAAAATGGTACTGGGATTTTCCCGTGATATTACCGAAAGAAAGAAAATGGAAAATGAATTGCGGGAAAGCGAAGAGCGTTTCCGCAATTTCGCGCTTATGTCGCCGGTGGGGATTTATTTAAGTGATGTTCAGGGCCGCTATCAATACGTAAATAAACGCTGGTGTGAAATAGCCGGCCTCTCTCCTTTAGAAGCTTCAGGAGAAGGGTGGATCAAGGGGTTGCATCCTGATGACCGGGAGCGGATCAGGGCTTCTTGGCAGCAGTTTATCAATACTGATGGTAAATGGGTAGCCGAATACCGGTTCCGGGAACAAAATGGCAAGGTTACCTGGGTTTATAGCACAGTAGCTCCGTTGCACGATGAACAGGGGAAGATCACTGGTTTTCTGGGAACCAATTCAGATATCACGGAGTTGAAAACTGCTGAAGCAGCGCTTAAACTAACTGAGACCAGGTTTCGGGAGTTATTTAATAATATGGGCACCTGTGTAGCAGTATATGCCGCAGTTGATAATGGTGCTGATTTCATAGTAAAAGACATTAATAAAAGCGTGGAACGCATAGAAAAAGTAAGAAAAGAAGACATCATCCAAAAAAGTATATTGACTGTATTCCCGGGGGTAAAAGATTTTGGTTTGTTTGACATATTAAAAAAAGTATATCAATCTGGTGTTCCTGAACATTTTCCTCTTTCTTTATATAATGATGGCCGGATATCCGGCTGGAAAGATAATTATATTTATAAGCTGCCATCCGGAGAGATCGTAGCGGTATATGATGATGTGACCGAACGCCAACAGGCCGATGAGAAACTGCAAAAAGCCCAGAAAGAATTGCAAACCATATTTGATTCTTCCCCGGCCCTGATATTCTATAAAGACAAAAATAATATTATACTGCGCGTTAATAAAGCCTATGCCGAAGCCCTGAAATTAGACAGATCAGAAATAGAATGGAAATCCTCGGCCGAACTATTCCCGGCGAATGCGGATAAATACTGGCTTGACGATATGCAAGTAATGAATACCGGCAAGCCAATGCTTAATATTATTGAGCCAATGGAAACCAAAGATGGCTTGCGCTTTGTACGCACTGATAAGGTTCCTTATTACGATGATAAAGGCCAGGTTATCGGGATTATCGGATTTGCTGTGGACATCACCGAACAGAAACTGGCAGAAGAGGAAAGAAATAACTTAGCCAAGTTCCCGGCGGAAGATCCTTTCCCGGTACTGCGCATTGCCAGGGACGGCAAGATCTTATATGCTAATAAAGCCAGTTTAGTAGTGCATGAAAAATGGCAGACTACGGTTGGCGGAGTAGTACCAAAGCAGTGGCTTGAATTAATTGAGAAAGCTTTTGCATCTCACCAGGTAGAGATAGCCGAGGAAGAAGCCGCTGGCCGGGTCTTGTCATTTGCTATTATGCCGATAGCTGAAGCAGGGTATGTGAATTTGTATGGCAGTGATATTACCGAACGCAAACACTTCGAAGCGGCCAAGATAGTGTCTGCGGAAATATTAGAAATATTAAATCTTACGGAACCACAAGATAATTATATTCAAAAGATACTCGCCAAGATAAAAAAATATACCGGGATAGAAGCAGTAGGCATACGCCTGCGTGCAGGAGATGATTATCCTTATATTGAATTCAGCGGGTTTCCGGAGCACTTTATTATTAAGGAAAACTATTTATGCTCCCATGACCAGTCTGGCGCGCTGGTTCGTGATGCCCAGGGGAACCCTGACCTGGAATGCCTGTGCGGCAAGGTGATTCGCGGCCATACTGACCCGGATAATCCTTTCTTTACCAAAGGTGGCAGTTTTTGGACCAACAGCACTACCGAATTACTAGCTACAACCACAGAAGCAGATCGGCAAGGCTGCACGCGTAACCAGTGTAATAAAGAAGGGTATGAATCTGTGGCCCTGATCCCCCTGCGGTCAAATGAAGGAATTATCGGATTGTTACAGTTAAATGATAACGCTAAAGGAAAGCTTAGCCATTCCTTGATCGAGTTTTTAGAAGGAATAGGTGCCAGTATAGGTATTGCTTTAAAACGTAAGCAAGCCGAAGAAAGATTAAAAGAAAGTGTCTTAAAACTGCAAAAAACACTGGAAGGCACTATTAATGCCTTGGCTGTGACCACTGAAAACAGGGATCCCTATACTGCCGGCCATCAAAAAAGAGTTGCTGACCTGGCTTTTCACATCGGCCAGGCCATGGGACTGCCTGAAGAACAAGTGCAAGGCTTGAAACTGGCCGGCTTGATCCACGATATCGGTAAAATTTCCATCCCCTTGGAAATTTTGAATAAACCAGGCAAGCTGAGCGAAGATGAATTTACCCTTATTAAAGGCCATAGCCAGGTCGGATATGATATCCTGAAAGATATTGAATTTAACTGGCCGATAGCCAAAATCGTTTTACAGCATCATGAAAGAATTAATGGTACTGGTTATCCAGGCAAAATTGGCGATGGGGATATTTTGCTGGAGTCAAGAATAATCAGTGTGGCTGATGTCGTGGAAGCCATGGCCTCGGATCGGCCGTATCGCCCGGCTTTGGGGGTCGATATCGCCTTGGCTGAGGTCAATGAGAAAAAGGGCCAGCTTTACGACAGCCAGGTTGTCGATATATGCACAAAATTATTCAGGGAAAAAGGATATAAGTTTGAACTATAAATGTGGTGACGCTCTTAAATAGCTTTAGTTCTGTGATTAAGAATAATAAAGGGTGAGCAAAAAGTGTTTTTTGCTCAGTGCGATTAAAGGAAGGGGTTCAGTGAGCCCGTTCTGTGTGGCGAACG
>DJVG01000042.1:0-371 GCA_002441095.1 Elusimicrobia bacterium UBA6262 | reverse complement strand
AGAGCAAGCGCTTCGTAAGCGCTAGGTCGTCAGTTCAATCCTGACCGTGGGCTTTGTTTTTTCTTGGAGGAACTGCTGTATGGCAGTGGTGAAAGATTCAACTTTTTCATTTTCCGCAAAAATCATGAATTTTACCATGTATTTCTGCGTTATGGCTATTGCCCTGGCCTTTTACCTGGTTTCCTATGATTCCTGCCAGATCAAAATTACCATTTTACAAATAGGCGGCGCCATTATCCTGGCCACGTGGCTGTTCCGGGCGCTGCAAGACAGTAAGTTTACTAAACAACGTCTGTTTTGGGATTTGCCGGTACTGCTTTATCTGCTCTGGGGCATTATCGTTTTTATTAAAACCCCTTTTAAAAGTTCCA
>DJVG01000030.1 GCA_002441095.1 Elusimicrobia bacterium UBA6262 | reverse complement strand
GTAAACTTGACTTTACAAAGGTACACCTTACTTTAAAACTTAACACTTAAAACTTATAACTTTTTTAAATAGGAAGGACATGACTTTCAAGAATCTACTTAAAAAGAAGAAGATCATTATTTTCGACGGAGCAATGGGTACCATGCTCCAGAGAGAAAACCTGCCTCAAGGCGTTTGTCCCGAGACTTATAATCTTACCCATCCGCATATCATCAATAAAATCCATCAAGCCTATATTGCCGCTGGAGCCCAGGTCATTATTGCCAATACTTTTGGCGCAAATCGCCTGAAGCTGAAAGGGTATGGCTTGGAAGCGGACCAGGAGAAACTAATTTCTGCCGGGGTGAAGATCGCCAGGGAAGCGGCCAAAGGTAAAGGTATTTTGGTGGCAGGCGATATCAGTATCCTGGGGGAACTGCTCGAGCCGCTGGGAAAAATATCGTTTAGCGCAGCAGTGGACCTCTATGCTGAACAAGCCTGGTTATTAAAGAATGCCGGATGCGATTGCCTGATCATAGAAACTATGACCGATCTGCAGGAAATGCGGGCTGCTATTATTGGCAGCAAAAAGACCGGCTTGCCAGTGATCGCCTCCATGACCTTTGAAAAAGAATTGCGGACAGTTACCGGGACTGATCCGAAGACCGCGGCCATTGTTATGCAGTCTTTGGGCGCTGATGTGATCGGCGCGAATTGCAGCGCCGGGCCGCAGGAATTACTGGCTGTTGCGGCAGAAATGGCAGCTGTAGCTAATGTCCCGGTGATCATCCAGCCGAATGCCGGCTTGCCCATGTTGGAAAACGGAAAAACTGTTTTCCCTCTTGAGGCTGCTGAATTTGCTTCTTTTACTGCGGCCTTTGCCAAGCTGGGAGTATCGTGTCTGGGCGGTTGTTGCGGCACGACGCCGGAACATATAAGGCAGTTGCGAGTTGCGAGTTCCAGGTTGCGAGTTGCAGCAAAGAAAAAAGAATTAAAAACCTATTTAACATCAAGGACGAAGACAGTGGAGGTGGGGGAGTATCCGGTCATAATTGGGGAACGGATCAATCCTACTGCCAGGAAAGCTTTGGCTGAAGCCATCAAGGCCGGGAACTTTTCCCTATTATCAGAAGAAGCCAGGGGGCAGGTTTCCGCAGGCTGTGACCTGCTGGATGTCAATATCAGCGTGCCGGGGACGAACGAAAAAGAATCCATCAGCAAACTTGTTCTTGATTTAAGTTCCCAAATAGATAAACCGCTGGTCCTGGATTCACCGAATACAGAAGTGATCGAAGAAGGATTAAAACAATTTCCCGGCAAAGCGCTGGTTAACTCAGTCACCGGCGAAAAAGCTAAGCTAAAGAAATTACTACCCCTGGTAAAACAGTACGGCGCCGCGGTTATTGGCTTATGCATTGATGAAAAAGGTATCCCCAAAACTTGGCAGAAAAGAGTGGAAATTGCCGGTAAAATAATTAAAGAGACAGATAACTGCTGGATCCCCCGCGGCGATGTTTTTATAGACTGCCTGACCTTAGCGCTTTCAGCAGAACCAGGCGGGACCCTGGATACGATACGGGCGATCACTGAGATCAAAAAGAAATATGGCGTAAAAACTGTCCTGGGTGTCAGTAATGTTTCCCATGGCTTACCCAACCGGAGTTTGGTCAATGCTAATTTCCTGGGTATAGCTGTTGCTGCCGGCCTGGATGCAGTGATCATGAATCCGCTGGATGCCAAAATGCAGGAAACATTGCTGGCGGCGGCTTATATTTCAGGCAAAGACGCTAATGGGCAGAAATACCTGGCGAGATTCAGCGGTCAACAGTCAGTAGTCAGCGGTCAGCGGTCAGCGGTCAGTAGTTTAAGGGCGACCATAATTAATGGAAATAAAGATGCGGTATTAAAGCTTGTTGAGGAGAATATAACTAGCCAAAAACCACTGGATATTATCAATCTGGAGATAATCCCAGCCTTGGAAGAAGTTGGTAGAAAATATGAGACCCGGGAATATTTTCTGCCGCAGTTAATGATGGCGGCTGAATGCGCCCAGGTAGCGATGAAGCGTCTGCAGAAAGAATTAGTCAAGGATGCTTCTGCCGGCTTGCCAAAGCAGGCGACCATCATTTTTGCTACCGTCAAAGGCGATGTCCACGATATAGGAAAAAATATTGTTATTGCGATCCTGCAGAATTACGGCTACAAAATAATTGACCTGGGTAAAGATGTCCCCCAGGGTAAGATCATAGCGGCAGTAAAAAAGTATCGGGCCGAAGTAGTAGCTCTTTCTGCGCTGATGACTACCACTATGGTGGAAATGCCGGTTATCATAAAGGCGTTAAAACAGACCGGATTAAAAGTAAAAACCGTGATCGGCGGCGCAGTAGTGACTAGAGAATATGCTTCAAGTATCGGTGCGGATGCTTATGCGAAAGATGCCGTGGAAGCAGCGAGAGTAATTAAAGCACTTTTGGCGGATAGCGTATAGCGTGTAGCGTATAGAAAATACAAAGGCGAAAAATGATTATTACAAAACAGAAAGAACTGAATAAAATATTAGAACAATTGAAAGGCAAAAGTAAGGTTTTTGTTGTTGGTTGCGCAGCGTGTGCCACTAAATGCGCCACTGGCGGTGAAGAGCAAGTAAAGATTTTGGCAGAAGAATTAGCCAGGAACCAGAAAAAAGTAACAGGGACGATAGTTTTGGATACTCCTTGTGATATGCGTATCGTTAAAAAAGAACTGCTGAATAATGAAAAAGCGGGGCAGGCAGAAAGCCTGGTGCTTTTAAGCTGCGGCGCCGGAGTCCAGTCGATAGCCCAGGTTTGTCCGGAGATGGGTCTGGTGCCGGCTTTGGATACGTTATTTTTGGGCAGTATAGAGCGTTTGGGCAATTTCAACCAGTATTGTTCTCTTTGCGGAGATTGCATTATAGATGAAACCGGCGGTCTTTGCCCGGTGACCCGTTGTGCCAAAGCCCTGGTGAACGGGCCCTGCGGCGGAGCAGTGAATGGTAAATGTGAAGTGAACTCAGACCAGGATTGTGTCTGGATCCTGATCTATGAAAAATTGCAGAAAAATACCGCCACTATAAAGAAATACAGGAAAATAAAAAGCAATACCAGTATCAGCAAGCCACAAAGGATTAAAACTAGGTAGCACACAGGGAATCAGGATATCAGAATATCAGGAGGCAGGGTATCCGGATACCAGGAAATCAGGAATTAAACCTGATAACCTGTTTCCCTGATAACCACTACCTGATACCCTGATCGTCTGATACACGTTTTTGAAGTAAGGAGAGCACGTGACTTTCAAAGAAACCTTAAAAACTAAGAAATTTATAATAACCGCGGAATTGTTCCCGCCTAAAGGGACCAATATCCAACCGCTCCTGGAAAAGGCCAAACTGCTGCGCGGCAAGGTCGACGGTTTTAATGTGACTGATAACCAACGGGCAGTGATGAGAATGGGCTCATTAGCGATCTGCCGCCTTTTGCAGGAACAAGACTGTGAGCCGATCATGCAGATGACTTGCCGTGACCGGAACCGTATTGCCCTGGAATCAGACTTGCTTAGTGCTGCTGCCTTAGGGGTGAATAATGTGCTGATCCTGAGCGGGGACCATCCGACACAAGGCGACCATAAGGAAGCCAAACCAGTGTATGACCTGGATCCGGTGCAATTACTGAAAACAGCCCGGGTCTTGGAAACAGGCGTTGACCTGGCCGGCAAGAAACTGGATGGCTTCCCGCAATTCTGCCTGGGGGCAGTGGTGAATCCTATGGCTGACCCGCTTGACCTGCAGCTGGCCATGATGGAGAAAAAAATAGAAGCTGGCGCTGAATTTTTCCAGACCCAGCCGATTTTCGATTTCAAGCTGTTAGAAACTTTTATCGCCAGGGCCAGGGAATATAACACAAAAATATTGATCGGAGTATTTCTGCTGAAATCAGCCCAGGTAGCGATCTTTATGAAAGAAAAATTGGGGATCAATATTTCTCCTCATTATATTGACCGCTTAAGCCAGGCCGCCAGTCCGTTAGATGAAGGGATCAATATCGCCGCTGAGTTGATTTCCCAGATGAAACCGCATGTTGACGGTGTGCACTTGATGGCGCTGGGGTTGGAAGAACATATACCGGAAATATTGAATAAAGTAAAATAAAAATAAGTGATAAGTTTTAAGTTGAAAGTGTTTCCGCCTGAGGCGGATCCGCCAAGCTTAAGGGCGGAAAGTTTTAACTTACAACTTCTTTTCCGATGGGGGTAAACATGATTCTCCAGGATGATATCAAGACTATCTTGAAAGAAGTGGTTAATCCGGAACTGAATGTCAGTATTATTGATGAGGGCATAGTCAAGGAGATCAATATAGACGGAGCAAAAGTAAGTATTATCCTCTCTAACCGCTATACCGGGACTCCCATGGCTGAATATTTTACCTCGATCATCACCCAGAAAATCGAGGCCCTGCAAGGCATTGATAGCGTAACCGTTGCATTCGCCGAGGAGTAAAGCGCGATGATGCTGGAAGAGATCGGGCAAGTCATCAAAGTAGAAGGGAACCAGGCCACTGTGGCCATGGACCGCCACAGCGCGTGCGCCCATTGCGGCATTTGCATTGCCGGATGCAATGAAAAAATGGAGATTATAGCTGAGAATAGTATTGGTTCCAAAGTCAATGACCTGGTAAAAGTGGCTGTTTCCGGACCAGTCATCCTGAAATCAGCTTTTATAGTCTATATTATCCCGCTTTTCGGGCTAGTTCTTGGTTATCTGGCCGGCAGGCATTTTGGCGGCGAGAAATTGGGAGTAGTTTCAGGCCTTAGCGCTGTTGCGCTGGTGTTATATGGATTGCATTATTATGACCGGAAACTAAAAAAAGCAAATTCTTTAATCGTACAAATTACCGGAATAGTACAGGAGGGCAAGGAATGACCAACACAGCAAGAATCATATTAATTCTGGCTTTAACCTTTAGCCTGAGCGCCAGTTTGGCCTGGGCGGAAAAGGCCCCGCTTGAATTTGATGCTTTTGACGGGCAGGTAATAGGAGCCAGGGCGATAGGGGCTGGAGAAGCTTTTACCGGATTAGGTAGTGATGCCTCGGCTCCTTACTGGAATCCGGCTGGTTTAGCCTTAATGAGCGGAAATTCTTTTACAATGTGCTCATATTTGCAGCGGGAAAGCAGCGCTAAATGGGAAGATGTGATCAAGAGTGATCCATTGCGCGGAGGAAAGCTCGCTTATTTGAGTTTTGCAGCGCCTAATGGGGCGCTATCTATCCGCCCTTTGTCCAAGATAGCAACTGATACCTATACGCATGTTAATGGCGTAGAAACATGGGTGAATAAGAAGGTCATTGTCAACGAAATAATGCTGACTACGGCCAGGAAATACCAGGATAATATTTATACCGGCGTAAGCTTGAATTATTTAAACAGCAACTTGTCCATCGCCCAGCGGACCAAAGATGCCTCCACCGATGTCACACGGATCAATGTGGATACGGGTAACGGCTGGAGCCTGGATTTAGGATTAGTTTTTGTGGCGAGTCCCTATCTTTCTTTCGGTGTCAGTGCTATCAATGCCATCGGCTATATGTATTGGAGTGATTATGATAAAAACCGGTTACCGCTGGCCTTTAATAGCGGAGTGGCCATGACCTTGCCGCAAAAAGTAACCTTTATGTTTGATATAAAAAGAATATATTATCCTGATCATGAGGATGTGATCACTAAACATATCGGTCTTGAGCAATACATGTTTAATATGTTTACTTTACGAGCGGGGATGAGCGGAGAAAACTGGAATGATCCGGATAAAGTGGCTTACACATTCGGAGTTGGTTTTTCTGAAAATGGATACATCCTGGACCTGGCCATGAGAAGAAATAAAATCAGGGACTCGGAAGTCCCTGATCGTTTTGCAACTATATCTGTCTATGTGGTTTCTTTAAGCATGCCTTTTGGTGGGAACTAGTGTTAAGCGGGTAGCGTTTAGCGTATAGAAAAGCTTTAAACTATCCGCTATACGCCATACGCTATACGCTATTTTTAGGCTTTCTGGATTGCTTCACTGCGGATACATTTAGTGCAAACGTATCTTTTAGCGGTTTTTCCTGCCAGTTTGATCCTGATCTTCTGCAGATTGACATGGAAGCGCCGCTTGCTGGCTTTGTGCGAATGGCTTATTTTATTACCAGTTGCAGCGTGTTTGCCGCAAATTGAGCATTTGATCAGCATATTTCACCTCATTTAATTTTAATCTTGTGAGCGAATGACACGAATAAAAAAACGAATGTCTCGAATATTTTAAGACATAATTAGAGTAATTCGCTATCCTGTCTAATGACAGGCAGGCATTCGAGTAATTCGGTTTCTTTTTATAGCATATTTATCAAACCTTGGCAAGAGAATATTTAGGGTTTCTCAAAAAACGAGAACCCTGTGATTACGCGGATTTTAAAAACAGATTACCCGCCACTAACCCTCCAACAAACTCTGGCGGGCTAAAGAGCTTTGGCGGGCGCAGCACAGATTTTTAATTTGGTTGAGAGCCATTATGGATTTGAATAAAGATGTGCAGTACTTAAAAGGGGTGGGACCGCAGCGGGCTAAACTCCTGAAAGATATTGGTATCCTCACTGTCTATGACCTGCTTACCTATTTCCCGCGCGATTATGCTGACCGCAGTCGGCTTAAGCTGATCGCCCAGCTTCATCCTGAAGAAACTACCACTATCCAAGCCACTGTCCTCCGTCACCAGCTTATCTATACCCGTCACCGGCGTCAATTGCTAAAAATTACCATTAGTGATGGCACCGGGACCGTGATCCTGGTGTGTTTTAACCAGGCTTACCTGAAAAATTATCTGCCTGAGGGAACAACGGTTATTATCAGCGGTAAATTTGAGCGGGCTGCATACAAGAAAAATACTTTTGAAATCAAGAATTTTATATACGAAGTCTTGACCGGCGACCACGAAGACCTGATCCATACCGGTCGTATTGTCCCAATTTACAGCATCACCGAACGATTGAATATGCGGTTTCTGCGGGCTTTGATCCGCCGGACTTTGGATCAATATAAAGACGGCTTGAACGAATACTTGCCGGAAACTCTCAGAAAACAAGAATTCCTGCTGACTTTTAAGGAAGCAGTGGAATGGATGCATTTCCCGCCAGATTTCCCCACCCAGCAACAAGCCAGGGAGCGCCTGGCATTTGGCGAGTTTCTTTTGCTGGAAACAGCGCTGGCGATGAAGCATTTCCAGCAGCAACACCAAACTAACGGAATTGCCTACAGTATCCATAAAACCTTGCTGGCTCCATTTAAAGAATTACTGTCTTTTGAATTCACTGCTGACCAAAAGAAGGTGATCGGTGAAATTTTCGCGGATATGCAATCATCCAGGGTAATGAACCGGTTATTGCAGGGAGATGTGGGCAGTGGTAAGACCATTGTCTCTTTGTGCGCCATGCTCCTGGCGGCCGAAAATAAATATCAGTCTGTATTAATGGCGCCGACAGAGATACTGGCAGAGCAGCATTTTATTTATCTGCGCAAATACCTGCAGCCGCTGGGCCTGAATGCTGCCCTGTTTACCAGCGGCATGGATAAAAAAATTCTCCGGCAGAACCGGGAGTCACTGGTGCAGGGAACAGCCCAGATCGCGATCGGGACCCATGCTCTCCTGGAAAAAGATGTGGTATTCCAAAAACTGGGGCTCATTGTAGTGGATGAACAGCACAGATTCGGGGTCAGGCAGCGCGCCTTGTTGCGGCAGAAGGGCCACAATCCTGATGTCCTGGTCATGACTGCCACACCCATTCCCCGTTCCCTGGCTTTAACTATTTACGGGGACCTGGATGTTTCTCTGATTAGGGAATTGCCTCCCGGCAGGAAACCGGTTAAAACACTAAAGGTGAATGAACTGGAAGCCTATCGTTTCATCAAAGATGAAATTACCGGCGGGCACCAGGCTTTTATGGTCTATCCATTGATCGAGGAATCGCCGAAGTTTACTTTAAAAGCAGCTAAAAAAATGGCCCAGGACCTGCAGGAGAAAGTATTCCCAGAATTTCGGGTCGGGCTGCTGCATGGACGGCTAAAAGTAAAAGATAAAGAACAGATCATGCAGGATTTTGTAGGTAAAAAGATCGACCTGCTGGTAGCCACTACGGTCGTGGAAGTAGGAATAGATGTGGCTAATGCCACCGTGATCATGATCGAGCATGCGGAAAGATTTGGCCTGGCCACACTGCACCAATTACGCGGCCGGGTAGGTCGGAGCAGTGCCCAGTCATATTGCCTTTTAAGCGCTGATGATAAGACCGAAGATGCCCGCAGCCGGATCAGGGCCATGCTGGAAACCACAGACGGGTTCAGGATCGCCGAGGAGGACCTGAAGATCCGCGGGCCGGGGGAATTTTTTGGCGTCAGGCAGAGCGGCCTGCCGGAATTTAAAGTCGCTGACCTGGTGCGGGATTTTGCTCTGCTGGCCCATACCCGGGAGCTCAGCTTTCACCTGGTACAGCAGGATCCCCGGCTAACCAGTCCCGAGCATCGCCTGCTGGCGGCAGAGATCAGGAAGATTTTTGGCAGTGGAATAAATTTAGTACATATTGGTTGAGAAAAAGCTTAGATTATGTTATAATCATAAAAAGCAGTGTCTCGCTATGACTGCTTTTCGTTTTGACTGTTTCTCGTACTGACTGGCTCACTGTAGTTGATTTGACTGGCAACTGATGGAGGTATTATTAATGACTAAGACCGCTGTCTATCCGGGAAGTTTTGACCCGGTGACCTATGGCCACTTGGATATCGCCAAGCGGGCCACCAATATTTTTGACCACCTGATCATTGCCGTGACCAGTAACCAATCTAAAAAGACCCTGTTCAGTATCAAGGAACGGGTAGCGATGATCAAGACTGTGACTAAGCAGATGCCTAAAGTAGAAGTGCAAAGCTTTGATGGTTTGCTGGTTGAATTCGTCAAGGCGCATAAAGCCAAAGTGATCATCCGGGGATTGCGTGCAGTCAGTGATTTTGAATACGAACTGCAGATGGCGTTAATGAACCGTAAGTTAGAAAGCGCGGTAGATACTGTTTTCCTGATGCCGGCCGAGCCATATACGTATTTATCTTCCAGTGTTGTGAAGGAGATCATGTCTAAAGGGGGTAATGCCGCGCAATTCTTGCCGCCGTTTGTGGAACAGAAATTACGGCAAAAGTTTTCATTGACAAAAAAATAAGGATATGATAAAAATAATTAATATTGGTTTACGACGGAGAATTAATGAGCGTTATTGAAGATATTAGGACGCGTGCGCGCCAAAACAAACGCACTGTTATCTTGCCTGAAGGAGAAGAAGAACGCACGATCGAAGCAGCTGGTATTATTACCAGGGAGAGCATCGCTAAGATCATCCTTCTGGGCAATAATGACACGATCAGGCAGAAAGCAGATGTCCTTAAGGTCAGCCTGGATAAGGTAATTTTGATCGACCAGATGAAACATCCCCGGCGGCAAGAATATATAGACCAGTTTTTTGCCTTACGCCAGCATAAGGGGATCAGTGTCGATGATGCGGCCAAGACCATGGCTAATCCTTTATACTACGGCTGCATGATGCTCCGCAACAGCGAAGCTGATGGATTAGTAGGGGGAGCTTTGAATACTACCGCGGAAACAACCCGGGCTGGCTTGTATTGTGTCGGTTTAGCAGAAGGAAATTCGACTCTTTCCAGTTTCTTCCTGATGATTGTCCCAGATTCTTCTTTTGGCGTGAATGGAGCACTAATGTATGCTGATTGCGGTGTGGTTCCTGACCCGTCCCCGAGGCAATTATGCAATATTGCAATAGCTACTGCCGCGAATACAAAATTATTATTAAATGCAAAGCCGATCGTGGCTTTGCTTTCTTTTTCTACCAAAGGCAGCGCCCGGCATGAAATGGTTGATAAAGTCCTGAAAACCCTGGCCTTGATCAAAGAAAAAGATCCGGACCTGGTGGTAGATGGCGAGTTGCAGGGCGACGCTGCCCTGGTTCCTGAAGTCGGAGCGAAAAAAGCGCCAGGCAGTCCGGTAGCCGGCCAAGCCAATGTACTGGTTTTTCCTGACTTGAATGCCGGTAACATTGCTTATAAGTTAACCCAGCGTCTGGCCAAGGCCGAAGCCTATGGACCTATCTTCCAGGGATTGGCCAAGCCAGTCAATGACCTTTCGCGCGGTTGCAGCACCATGGACATCGTGAATGTAACCGCGATCACAGCGATACAGTAAAAAAAGTTACAAGTTACGGGTTCCAGGTTACGAGTTAGTAAAAAGTATTTTAAACTCGCAACATCTTAGGAGTGGCAAAGCATGGTTTTGTTGAAGAAGACAGGAACACATAAAAGATTAGGTGAAATGCTGGTGGAGACCGGCATTATTACCAGCGAACAATTACAGGAAGCCCTGGAAGAGCAGAAAAAAAGCGGCGGGCGGCTGGGCCAGAATTTGATGGCGCTCGGCTATATTACGGAAGATGTAATGGCGGCTTTTGTCGGCAAACAGCTGGGTATTTCTTATGTTTCTTTAAGCGAATACGGGGAGATTTCCGGTGATGTCACTAAGATCGTACCGGAAAATATCTGCCGGCATCAGACACTGGTGCCGATTTCCATGGAAGACAATATCCTGACTATCGCCATGGCTGACCCGCTCAATGTCTTTACAGTGGATGACCTGCGGGTGATGACCGGGTATGAAATAAAAGTGGTGATTTCCTCAGAAGCGGAGATCAAGCAGGCCATTGAAAAATATTACGGCAATAAAGGATCAATGGAAGATATACTAAAAACCATGGATGACGGCAAGGGCGGCGCCACCCTGGAAGTAGTAACGCAAGAGGAAGAACAGGTTGATATCGCCTCCCTGGAAGCGGCCGGGGAAGAAGCGCCGGTAGTTAAAATAGTGAACCTGATCCTGACCGGAGCAGTTAAGTCCGGAGCCAGCGACATCCATATCGAACCGTTTGAAAAATCATTGCGCACGCGCTACCGTATAGACGGTGTTTTGCACGAAATTTCCTCGCCGCCCAAAAGAATGACTTCAGCAATTGTCTCCCGTATCAAAATTATGGCCAACCTGGATATTGCCGAGAGGCGTTTGCCCCAGGACGGCAGGATCAAAGTGAAAGTGATCGGCAAGGAAATTGACTTGCGTGTTTCCATCCTGCCCACGGCTTTTGGCGAAAAAGTGGTGATGCGTATTTTAGATGCTTCATCGCTGTGCCTGGACCTGACCAAGCTCGGGTTCGAGCCGGATGTATTGCCTATTTACCAGAAACATATTGAAATACCGTACGGGATCGTCCTGGTCACCGGCCCGACCGGCA
>DJVG01000024.1:7620-47345 GCA_002441095.1 Elusimicrobia bacterium UBA6262 | reverse complement strand
GTTGTCGCTCTCAATATTTTAGACAGCAGCAATGCACCGCATAATGTCAGGATAGACACCTATGTATTCCATTATTACTATATAAATCTGGCCCAGGACCAAGTATTCCGGGGCCAGGGAGGGAGAAACAGATTAGTCGGATGGCACAGCCAGCCTTATGCTGATTATGCGCAAATATTAAGGATAACCGATACTGTAGAAAGAGAAAATTTAGTCAGTTATTTATACAATTCAGGATATAGATTTGCCTGGTTGCCTGCGGCAACGCTGGTAACGAATGCTTTTGCCAGGATAAACATTGATGGCACCACGCCGGCTGATGGGAGTCATATGATTGCTAAAGGCAGCATCGAATTTCCCCTGGACGGGGTCACCGGAGTGTCAGGCTGGAGTTTTCCCATAGGCATTGCCTTTAATTCAGGGGCTTCATTTGCTATCAGGAATCCGGTCCCGGTTTTTGCCCAGGTTAATAATGATTTTCCCGGAGGCTTGGAGATAGCTGTCACCGGCGCCAATACAGGACGAAAGATCTTTATGCGCCTGGTCATGGCAGCGCAGTCCGGCGCCGGGTTACTGTCATATGAACATATCAGCATGACTACGGCCAGAGACTGCTGGTAAAGATATTTAAATGTAAAATTGTATTTACATGTTTATAGGAATAATATATATTAAAAGGGTGATCCCTGAGCTTGGGGATCGCCCGATTTGTTTTAATACGGCGTATGGCGGGAAATATAAAAGAAGTCACGAGTCGCGAGTCACGAGTACAGGAAAAAGCAGAATATCCTTAAAAAACCATTCGTGGTTAGTCGTTGGTGGTTCGTAGTAAAAACCAAAGCGAATAATTAGGAGGAAGAGGATGCAGAGTAATGATTTTATTGATAAGCTAAGAAGGCTCAGTTCCTTATCCAAAGAGATTAACAAATTCATAGCTGATGCCGATGATTTCCTAGTATACATCAAGCAAATGGACCCGCAATATTTAAACAAACAGCTAGAAGAAAATAGCAAATGCATCAATAATAATGAGCTTGACCCGATAAAATTCATCCGGTTCGTGATCATCGACAAGATAATCAAGAAAGAGAATGTTAATGCTAATGTCGTTAACCAGATAAAAATGAATATCACCACCAGGAATATCGATCATTTTCATGATTACAGCCAATATACAGGGCCATTAAGCAATATACCCAAGGGCAACCCTTTCCAGGCGTATTCAACATCCAATATTTTATTTAATCTCTATTATCCGTCCATAGAAAATGAGGTTAATGCTATCCTGGCGGAGTTTGCCAGCCACTTCAAGGAAATGCTGGCCCTGCAGGGAGAAAACTCGGTAGTCCAGGGCTTTAATCACAATAATAACCTGGGGACAGATATGTGCTATGTAGCCTTATTCCCAAAATCTATTGAAGATCACAGGATGGCCACGCAGATAGCTTTACAGGTAAACGCCACGCATTCCATTCCTCCCCTGATCAGGTATGGCTTGATCGCCGGCGCCGGCCTGAAAAAAGAGAGCCAGCTGATCGCTACCGAAGACCAGGTAATGGATAAGTTTAATGCCGATAAAATGAAGCTCTTCCTGAAAAATAATGTTTATAACCATTATCTGGCATCATCAGGAAGAACCGGGAGCGCCAGCACCGCTGGCAGTGACACGGGCCCGGAAGAAAACAATGAAATACTGGCCCGCAACCTGAATATCATTTTATACGGCCCTCCGGGGACAGGTAAAACCTATAACACGCAAAGGGTGATCTGGAATATAATAAAAAAGAAAGATCTTTTTTCCTTTGGGCCTGATGCCGCCTACCTGGAGTACCGGGATAGCAGCATTCCTGCCAAGGACAGGAGAACTGAGTTTATAACTTTCCATAAATCTTTTACATATGAAGAGTTCGTAGAAGAACATAGGACCAAAAATGAAACCGGGGCCATCAACTATAATTATGAAGATGGCCTATTCAAGCGGATCTGTTTAAAAGCAATATGGGAAACAGTAAAAGCCAGCACCAAGATCAGCAAGACAGAAGCGGAAATGAAATATGAAGTGGATAATGAAAATAACTATGAAAGCATAAAATACAAAGTAAGAGAAATAATGAATTTTAGCAAGAAAGACCGGGAAGCGCTGTTTGCCTCAGCACCTAAATACTATTTAGTGATAGACCAGATCGATCGGGCAAATATAGCCAAGGTATTTGGTGATTTAGTGACCTTATTGGAAGAAGATAAGAGGCTCGGGGCAGAAAATGAGCTTATAGTGACCTTGCCTTATTCCAAGCAAAAGTTCGGCGTGCCCCCGAACCTGTATGTGATAGGGACGATGAATACCGCTAACAGAAGCCAGGCCTTTGCCGACGCTGCTTTAAGAAGAAGGTTTATTTTTAAGAAAATGCTGCCGGATTACGATCTTTTGCAGGGCCTTGAAGTGGAAGGCGTAAAAATAGCCAGCTTGTTAGAGTCAATGAATCAGAAAATAATGTTTTTAATGGATCAGGACCACCAGATCGGCCATTCGTATTTCCTGGAATTAAAGGAAATCGCTAAAAAAGATGCGGTTAATTGGCTGAAAATTGCCTGGTTTTATAAAATTATTCCCTTAATTCAGGAATATTTCCCTGGTGATTGGGCGAAGATAAAGGAAATACTGGGAGCGGATTTCTTGATAGCAATAGAAAAAGAAGGTGTTTCTGCTGGATATGCAATGAAGCAGATCAGGGATTTCAGCGATAATAAATTATTTATTGAAGCCTTGAAAAAGTTATTTAAAGGATAGGGATACTAATCTTCCAAAAATGAAAGGAGAGGTTATGCCGTTTATTGAATGGGCAGAAGAATACAGCGTCAATGTGAAAGAAATAGATGACCAGCACAAGGGACTTTTTCAGATAATCAATAACCTGAACGATGCTGTCTCTGAAGGCAAAGCCCCCGGTGTTATTGATGCCACGATCCATAAAATGATCGAGTATGCTAATGTCCATTTTGCGACCGAAGAAAAATATATGACTAAATATCATTATCCCGGATACCAGGAACACAAGGCAGAACATGATCAATTTAACCTGAAATCCTTGGAAATGAACGGACGGCTAAAAGCGGGAGTATATGTTATGTCCACAGAAATATTGCGATTTCTTAAAGATTGGCTGACCAACCATATCCTGGTCACAGATAAGAAATATGGACCATGTTTCAACGAGAACGGGCTTATTTAGAATAAAGGGGCCACCGAAAATAAAGAGGACACTTCTAATTAATTACCTTAGGAGGTAAATAGTATGAGTATTACGCAGAAGATGGCGAGCCTTTTTTTGTTTATTTGTCTGGCTTTGGTCCTGGCAGGATGCGCGACGACACCGCAGCCATCAACCAACCCGGAAGTGAAGGTGACGACTGAAGTGGATATGGTGAGACAGCTCGGCTACACTATAGACGTTGCTTATGCTGAAAACTCTGCTTTCTTCCCCGCGGCTATTTACCCCTGGCATTTGGTCAATGTCCGGACCTACCGGGATGTAGATGAACCGCTGGAGAACTACAAGACCTACAATTTTGACTACACCAGCAAAACCAATCCACTGTTGGAGAAAGAGCTATTTTATCAGCTGGATAAGATACTGCAATCCAAGGGAATGACGCGAGACAAGGAAAATCCGCAAATAACCATCACCATGGATTTTTATACCGGCAAAAAGGAACAATACACGCCGCCGACCACGATCACCAGCACCGAGATAAAAGAGGTTTGGAATACGGGAATGATCGGCTGGAACATGATGGGAATGTCTTCACAAGTGCCGGTAACGACTACAACTACTCAGCCTGGCCACACTGATATAAGCTATTACAATAATATCCGGCTTAATTTCCTGAACCATGCTAAACTGGTCGCAGAAACCAAACCGGAAATACCACCCTTGCTCTGGATGGGCGAAGTTGACAATGAAGGGCTTGTCTCTGATATCCGCGACATCTCCCCAATATTATTAGGCCAGCTGGCAGGAGAGTTCCCTGCGCCATCTGACAAAGGGGCGAAACGCTATGTACGCCGTTTCCGTTATGGCAGGCTGGGGCTCGGATTCTTAACTACTGACTGGCGTGTTATCAGTTATGTGGAACCGAATTCAGTGGCAGCAGAGAAAGGTCTAAAATTGGGTGATATGATCCTGAAGGTTAATGGCAAATATGCCCACAATGTGTATATTCATGCACAAACTCCAAGTCAATCCAGTAATCCATATCTAAAATTTGTCTTGTCCAACCGCGGAGACAAGGACGTGGAATTAGAGATAAAATCAGCAGAGACAGGAGAAAGGGTCATGGTGAAGCTGAGGCCCCGCCTGGAAGACCGCATTGTTTTTGTTGATATGTATGGGATCCCGCTGGGAAATTAGGGACACAGGGGAATCCAGAGTGCTATGAAAACCAGAAAAGAGATTAGCCGCTATGTAAGCGCAGCACCTTTAGTCGGATTAACAGACTTTGGGAGTTATTACCTTTTAATTCTCTTCCTGCCGTATTTTATTGCTAAAGCAATTTCTTATCTCCTGGCAAATGTCAGCGGGTATTTATTCAACAAATACTGGATATTCCAAAAAAGGAAGCAATCAACTACTGAAGCCGGCCGCTATTTGATCGTCAATGTTGGTTTATTCATATGCAATGTGCTAATAAATCAGGCTATGCTCTACTTGTGGCCAAAAGCCATTTTCTTAGCTTTGGCCACTGCGGCACTAGTCACAGCATTGCTGAGCTTTATTAGCAAGAAAATATGGGTTTTTAAAACCAAATCAGGTAAATAAAGGCAAACCAGACTTCAAGGAAGTTTGAGCCAGGAAGTTTTAAAATACAAGTTGAGGATAACCCCCAGGTAAATAAAGCCAAATAAGTATCCCCCGATCACATCTGTGGCCCAATGGGCGCCGAGATAGATCCGGGAAAAGGAAACAGTAAAGATCAGGAAAGCAGACAGGCTGCCGACAAAAACTCTCCCTAACAAAGCAATCTTTTTACCCACCAGCATCAAGCTCAATAAAAAGCCAAAAAATACCACATAATGAACAACATGCCCGCTGGGGAAACCGGTTTGGGAGTATCGTATTAATATCCTGGCATCGTCCATTGTTGGCCGGGGACGTTGGATCAGTATTTTAACCATAATATTGGCCAGATCGGCGAGAGTGATAGCAAGAAAAAAATAAGCTTCACGCCGGCGCCGGGTAAGAAAGAAAAACAAGGCAGCGCTGATGATCGAAAGAGGCGCAATTATAGGATTACCAAAAACACTAATGATTTCCATGAAGAACGTAAGATCCCAAACCCTTTGTTTCTGAATTTCCCGGGTAATATTGAGATCAAAGTGGGATAGTGGATAATTCCGGACAATAAAGATCAAGCCAACGATACCAACCGCGACTAAGGTATAAAAAATGACTAATTGTTTATTCCATGGTTTTATTTTCATTTTTTGGGAACCAAGACATTGATCGCTCCGGGAATGACTTTGATATGCAGAGGCATTTCTTTTAATACCTCGCCATCACATTGAATGGTTTGTTTGGGTTTTGCGGAAATACAGATCTCTTTGCCTTGCCAGTGCTTCACCAGTTCCACATTGTGCGGCCTTTCACGCTTGATCAAGGTGAGCATTATAAGATTAAAAAAGCTGATAGTCGCTTTCCGCACGATGAGAACATCCAGTAACCCGTCACTGACATCTATATGCTTATCTAAAGATATGGTACTGAAGCCGATATTACCGGTATTAGTAATAATACAGGTTAACCCCTTAACTTTATATTCTTGCCCATCGATCTTCAGGTGGTAGGTGACTTTGGTGATCTTCTTCAAGGCCTTGGCAGCTGAAATAAAATAGGCCAGGATACCGAATTTATTTTTAGTCCCGCGATTTGCGCCTGTCACCATATCCGCCTCAAAACCGATGCTTATACCGGTAATAAAGTAACGCTTATCAAACTGTCCCACATCAATGGTTTTCATCTTGAGCTGGCCCTGTCCCAGGAGCGTGCAGGCTTTATTCAGGTCGGCGGGTATGCCCAGTTCAGTGGCCATGACATTCGCCGAGCCACCCGGTAAAATAACCAAAGGGATATCTGAGCCCATCATGCCGCTGATCGCTTCCATGACGGTACCATCACCGCCATATACAGCGATAGCGTCTACGCCGGCTTTGACAGCGGCTTTGGCAAACCCGATCCCATCGCCGGCTTTCTGGGTAATTAAACCTTCCCATTTAATACCGGCTTCTTTCATGGTGCTATTGATAACAGGTAAAACAGATTCGTCTTTGCCGGCAACGGGATTAATAATGATATGAATTAATTTTATTTTCTTTTCCATAGCTATGCCCTTTTCTGCCAGTATTTCTCAAAAGCTTTGATCTGCCTGTGGATATACCACCTTCTGGGGTTAGCTGCTTTGCGGGCAGTGGTCAATAAATCGATGGCGGCGGCGCTGGTATAGCCCATACTGATAAGGATAGCAGCGGCCATAGCCACGCTGCGGCGTTTGCCTTGCTGGCAAAAAACCAGTACTTTGCCTTTGTTTTTAATAATAGGTAGAGCGGCCGCAACTCCCACATGCAGTTTCTTGACCGTGATGGGAGTAAAAAATGTATCATACGTTTTGATCCAGATGGTTTTAAAGGGAGGCAGGGTATAGACCTCGTCAGGCGGCATTTGCCCGATCATGGAAATGATCAGGTTGAAATTGAGCATCTTCAATTCATCAGCATGTTCCTGGCCGATCCTGGAGCCCACGTATAAATAATCAGTAACTTTGGATATGTCGATCATATATTTATTTTATGCTTATTAATGTACTGCGGCAATTATACCTAGGTATAATTGTTTTTTTTATTGGCCAGGCTTATAAAGAAGACACTGCAAATTCATTAAAGGAGGCACATGGTATGGGCGAGCATAATTGTTATGGGCAAGATGCGGTAGAATGCATCAGGGAAAGGCTTATGAATTGTGGGAGAAGGACGGACATAAAAATGGCAATGATATGCAGTATTGGCTGGAGGCGGAAAATACAGTAAAGCCGCATATTAGTCATAATGACCGGCATAGCCATGCGAAAACAGCTAGCCAGTGAAATCAGCGGTCAGCGGTCAGGAAAGCAAAACCGGGTATCAGGTGATCAGGGTATTAGGAAGTGGCTATCAGGGCAGCAGAATATCAGGGCGAGACTGGCGATTTAAAAAAAGGATAAGGAGATACTATCATGTGTTTTTCAGCACCAGCAAGTTTTACGTCTGGCATTTTGCTTACGTTTGTCGGCATTGAAACGCTTAAAAAAGTTCATAAACCGGCACAGCTCAGCTTAGCCTGTATTTCCTTATTTTTTGCTTTTCAGCAATTTACAGAAGGCGTTTTATGGCTGACCATAGGAAAGTCAGGCTATGCCGGGCTACAAACAGCTTCCACTTATATTTTCATGGTCATGGCGGAGGTAATTTGGCCCGTGCTGGTACCACTTTCTGTTTTATTAATGGAAGAAAATAAAACCAGGAAAAGAATATTGTTCGCGCTGTTGGCGGTTGGCGCGGCTGTGGCCTTGTACTATTCATACCGCCTGATATTTTATGATCTGCACGCGGAGATCAGCAGAAGGCACATTGTCTATCAAAGCACTGCCCCGGAATATTCAGAGTATGTATCCATATTTTTCTATCTGGTGGCAACTATAGTACCTCTTTTTGTTTCCAGTATAAAAAGGATCTATATAGTCGGAATTATTATGGGGATGTCCTTTATGATCACAGCCCTCTTTTACAGGAAGTTCCTGATCTCTGTGTGGTGTTTCTTTGGCGCGGTGTTAAGCTTTGTAATTTTTTATATTATCAGGGAATCGCATAAAAAGTTTAATTTTACCAACCGGCAAAAAGCAGCTAATTAGGACTAGTGTTCAGGCACATTGGGGGGCAGAATAAGTTCATATTTTGCCCTCTTATATTTAGTTATTGACAGAAGTCTCTCGCGTGAAGTACACTTAATAAGATAAGCCATAGGGGAAAAAGGAGAATGGAGCATTGACGAAATCCCTCAAAGATACTATTCAGGATGTAAAGGCGCGTCTCGACGCCGTCCTGCCAATAAGGAAATTAACTGATGAGCAGCCACTCAGGGCTGAACTTTTCAGTATAGAGCAATTTGCCCTGCATGCGGTTTTTTTGGCCGAGAAACACGCCGTCAGTTTTAAAAGGGGCCAGGAAAAGCTATTGCTGCGATTGAAAGAAAATGAAGCAATACTTTTACAGACATATGAGCTGCTCAATGAAGCCGGAAAAGCAAAAAGAAGGTCCTCTCCCGCCGGGGAATGGCTGCTGGATAATTATTATCTCATCGAAGAACAAATACGCCTGGCACAGAAATACCTGCCGAAAGGGTACAGCCGTGAATTACCCAATTTGACCAGAGGACCGTTAGCCGGATATCCACGGGTTTATGATATTGCCATGGAGATAGTATCTCACGGGGACGGCCGGCTGGACATAAAAGGGCTGACCGGCTTCGTCTCTGCTTATCAAACAAAACAACATTTGAAACTGGGCGAACTATGGGCTATTCCCATCATGATACGCCTGGCTTTAATAGAAAACCTGCGGCGCGTTTCCTCGCGGATGATCTTGTCGCAGATCGACCGGGACAAGGCTGAACATTGGGCCAGCCGTATCCTGGAAGTATCGGCTAAGGATGCCAACGACGTTGTCCTGGAAATAGCCTCAATGGCCAAGGGCGACCTGTCACTGTCTGACTCCTTTGTAGCGGAATTTGTCAGGCGGCTGCACGGTCAAAGTTCCTCTCTTAACCTTTCCCTGATCTGGCTGGAAAAGAAACTGGCCGAGCAGGGAGAAACCATTGACCGGCTCATACAATCGACCAGCCGGAAGCAAGCCGCAGACCAGGTCTCGATCGCCAACACCGTAGAGAGCCTGCGCACCCTGGAAAGCATGGATTGGCATGATTTTGTCGAAGAATTAAGCATTGTCGAAAAGATTCTAAAACAGGACCCGTCCGGGGATTACGCGACAATGTCTTTTGCTACCCGCGACCATTACCGCCATGTCATTGAAAAACTATCTATACGGAGCAAGCATACAGAAGAATTCATTGCGTCACAGGTAGTGCAAATCGCGAAAGAAGCAAAAGCCCTGGCTGGTCAGCAAAACATCAGGATGCATATAGGGTATTATCTTATCGATAAGGGTTTAGAACAGCTTTACCATGCTCTGCGGCTACGCTTGCCGTTAAGCGAGCATTTGCAGGCGAAAAAGACCGGGCTGCCGTTAACTATTTATATTGGTTCGATAATGCTGATATCGTTGGCCTCCACTATACCAGCTTTGCTCATTGCCTGGCAGGAGGGTTTACAGTACTGGCCATGGTTGGTATTTTTAGGATTACCGCTCCTGATCGTGACCAGCCAGACAGCGATTTCCCTGGTAAACTGGGCTGCCACCATTATTATTAAACCAAAAAACCTGCCCAAAATGAATTTCTCTGAAGGGCTACCGGCAAACGCGCATACGCTGGTCGTTATTCCTTCAATAATAAGTGATGAGCAGGCCGTTGAAATGCTGATCGAGAATATTGAGGTTAGTTATCTGGCGAATACCGACGGTCATGTCGATTTCGCTTTATTAACCGATTTCCGGGACGCGCTGCAGGAGAATATGCCTGAAGATGAGGCGTTACTGGAACAGGCCAGGAGGGGTATCGAAAACCTCAACTACAAGTACCGGCGGCATAAAGAAGACATTTTCTACCTCTTTCACCGGCCGCGCAAATGGAATCAACAGGAAAGAATGTGGATGGGCTATGAACGAAAAAGGGGTAAGCTTTCAGCTTTAAATGCCCTGCTGCGCGGCGGGAGCGTAAACTCCTTCAGCGAGATAATCGGTGACCCGGCGAAATTGCAGGATGTCAAATATGTGATTACGCTGGATACCGATACCCGGATGTCGCGTGACGTCGCCCGTGACCTGACGGGGATCATAGCGCACCCTTTGAATCAGCCGCTCTATGATGAGAATAAAAAGCGAGTAACTGCCGGGTACGGTATTTTGCAGCCACGGGTAGAAGCCAGCTATCCGGGAGAGAATCCTTCCCTGTTTGTGAAAGTGTATGGCGGCGAATCCGGTATCGATCCCTATACCAAAGCTGTTTCAGATGTGTACCAGGACCTGTTTTGCGAAGGATCATTTATTGGAAAAGGCCTTTATGTTGTCGATGCGTTCGAAAAATCACTAGCCGGGCGTTTGCCGGAAAATATTATCTTGAGCCATGACCTGCTGGAAGGATGCTATGCCCGCGCAGCGCTGGTCACCGATGTCCAGTTATATGAAAAGTATCCGGCAAGTTACCTGAAGGATATCAGCCGCAGGCACCGCTGGATCCGCGGTGACTGGCAGATCATTCGCTGGCTATTTTCTTCCGTGCCGGGATTTAGGAATGAAAAAGTAAAAAACCCGCTTTCTTTATTATCGCAATGGAAAATATTGGATAACCTGCGCCGCAGCCTTGTGCCTGTAGCGACGGCGGCGCTGTTTTTGTTTGGCTGGCTATTTTTCCAGCCTTCCTGGAACTGGACGATCCTGGTCCTCATTTTCACCGGCTTGCCATTATTGCTCATGTCCCTGGTTGAGATCATCAGGAAACCGGAAAAAATTTCACTGCCAGCTCATTTGCGCTCGGCGTATTCCTCATTGAGCATCCATGCTATCCAATTTTGTTTTTCGCTGGCTTTTGTTGTTTATGAAGCGCAGGTCAGTTTGGACGCTATACTGACAACTTTCTGGCGGATACTCATATCGCGCCGGCGCCTGCTGGAATGGAGAACATCCCTCGAAGCCGGGGCGTATACGCCTAAAAACATTCCCGCTTGTTATAAAAAGATGTTTATCGCTCCTTTTGCGGTCTTTTCTTTCTTTATGTGTATAGCCGCGGCGCGAGTACCGGTTAACCTGTTTGAATTACTGCTCTTGGGCACCTGGCTGCTTTCCCCGGCCATCGCTTGTGTCATTAGCCGGCCGTCTCTCTCCCGCCAGATCATGCTGTCCGGATCAAAGATACGTTTTCTGCGGCTGGAGTCGCGCCGGATGTGGAATTTTTTTGAAACTTTTGTAACGGAGAAAGATCACTGGCTGCCGCCGGATAATTACCAGGAAGAGCCCCTGAACGCTATCGCCCTCAGGACCTCTCCTACTAATATCGGTTTGTCGCTGTTGTCGAACCTGGCGGCGTATGATTTCGGCTATATCTCCATGGGGATGATGTTTAACCGGACAGAAAAAACGTTCAAAACCATGGATGTCATGGATAAATTCAGGGGACATTTTTACAATTGGTACAATACAGAGACCTTGAA
The DNA here is from genome assembly GCA_002441095.1 of Elusimicrobia bacterium UBA6262. Taxonomy (GTDB): domain Bacteria; phylum CAYTYR01; class UBA6262; order UBA6262; family UBA6262; genus UBA6262. The sequence continues at coordinate 35,936 of DJVG01000024.1, read as the reverse complement.
ACCTCTGGAGCCGTTGTATGTTTCTTCTGTGGACAGCGGTAATCTGGTCGGCCATTTGCTGGTGCTGCGTTCGGGATTAATAGAAATGCCTGAAGAGAAAATAGTATCCTTAAAAATATTTGACGGTTTGACTGACACCTTGAATGTTTTGCAGGAAACCGTCAGAGAACTGGGCAAGAGTAAAACAGGTAATATTCATGGCACGATGCAAAAAGTAGGGGAACGCCTAGAAACTTTTAAAGGGAAGATCAAGTCCCCTCCGGCATGCCTTTCGGAAATACACACGCTTTTACGGCAGTTCTCGACGGATATCTCCAAAATGTTGTCAGATCTTGAACAAAAGGAACTGGAAAAAGCTAAAAAATGGGCCCGCTCCCTGGAAAAGCAGGGTTATGATTATCTGGAAGATATGGCTTTTATCGCTCCCTGGATCTCCCTGGCACCTGAAATACCCGGTATGTGGGACCAGGGTGATGAGCAGCAGCAGCAGCGGCTGGCCCTGCTGCGTGAAGAATTGCGCCGGCTGGATGAAATCCCTACTCTGGGCGAGGTGGCCCAGTTGGAGCAGAAGCTGCTGCCGCTGATCGATGAAATACTCGGGAATATTGTTTTGCCCGGCGCTGACAAGGACAGGGTAAAAGAATGGTTCCTGCGGCTTAAGAATATCATCAAGGATGCCGGCACCAGATCAAGTGAAAGGATCAATGCCATTGATTATATAGCGTTACGCTGCAGCGAGATATCAGCGGTGGAGTATGAATTCCTGTATAATAAGGCTTCGCATCTCCTTTCTATCGGCTACAATGTCAATGAACATAAAGCCGATCCGTCGTGTTATGACCTGTTGGCATCTGAAGCCAGGCTGTGCAGTTTTGTAGCTATTGCCCAGGGGCGGATGCCCCAGGAACATTGGTTTATGCTCGGGCGGCTGCTTTCCAAGAGCGGCGGTGATCCGGTCCTGGTATCGTGGGGCGGCTCGATGTTTGAATACCTGATGCCCCTGCTGGTAATGCCTACCTATGAAGGCACCTTGCTGGATCGGACATACAAAGCCATGATCAAAAGGCAGATCGATTATGCTGCTCATAATAACATACCCTGGGGTATCTCCGAATCCGGTTATAACAAGTTAGACGCGACAATGACCTACCAGTACCACTCATTCGGCGTCCCGGATACCGGTTTTAAGAGGGGCTTATCAGAAGACCTGGTAGTGGCCCCGTATGCTTCTTTTATGGCTCTCATGGTGGAACCGGAAAAAGCGTGCGCGAACCTGGAGTATTTGAAAGCCCAAGGGTTCAGCGCAGAATACGGTTTTTATGAAGCCATAGATTATACTCCTGCCCGGCTGGCCTCCGGGGAAAGTCACGCTGTCGTCAAATCATTCATGGCTCACCACCAGGGGATGAGCTTTTTGTCCCTGGCCTATGTTTTGTTGGGCCGGCCCATGCAAAGGCGCTTCCTGGCAGATCCCATGTTCAAGGCCACAGAACTTCTCCTGCAGGAACGGGTGCCCAAAGAAGTGCCGTACTTATATGATGTCGAAGTTACCGGACTGCTGAGAAAAGTTGAGGAAAGGGAAGCACTGCTGCGCGTCTTTACCAATCCAGATACCATAATGCCTGAGACCCACCTCTTATCCAACGGCAAATACAGCGTGATGGTCAATAATTCCGGCAGTGGATACAGCCGCTGGAAAAATATTGCGGTAACGAGATGGCATGAAGACGCGGCCCTGGATAATGAGGGGACGTTCATCTACTTGCGTGATACGATAACCGGCGAATTCTGGTCCACGGCCTACCAGCCGACCCGGCAAATATCAAAAAACTATGAAGCTTTATTTTCCCAGTCGCGGGCCGAATTCAAGCGCCGGGATCACGCTATAGACACGCACCTGGAGATAGCGGTTTCACCTGAAGACGATATTGAGCTGCGCCGGGTAAAAGTCACCAACCGGTCCCGCTATAACCGCATTATTGAGTTGACCAGTTACGCTGACGTAGTACTAAATTATCCCGCGGAAGACATGGCGCATAAAACCTTCAGCAACCTGTTTGTCCAGACGGAAATAATCAGGTCGCACCAGGCGATCATTTGCAGCCGGCGGCCGCGGTCCGAAAAAGATACTTTTCCGTTCCTGCTGCATCTGATGGCGGTTCATGGCAAATCGATCGTCGGCGCTTCCTATGAAACTGACCGCAGTAAATTTATCGGGAGGGGCAATACGCTGGCCAACCCCACGGCCATGCAGAGTAAAGGCAATCTTTCAGATAGCGAGGGCCCGGTGCTGGACCCGGCAGTGGCTATCCGTTGCCGGATAGAGCTGGAACCGGGAGAATCAGCTACGATCGATTATGTTACCGGTATATGCGACAGCCGGGAAACGGCAAATAAATTAATGGTGAAGTACCGGGACCGCAATCTTTCTGACCGGGTATTCAATCTGGCCTGGACACACGGGCAGGTGGCGTTACAGCAGATCAATGCAACTGAGGCTGACGCCCAGCTGTACGGCCGCCTGGCTACGGCTATTGTTTACGCTAATCCGGCCTGGAGAGCTAATGCCAGTATCCTGAGGCAAAATTTCCGGGGCCAGTCTGACCTGTGGGGCTATGATATTTCAGGAGACCTGCCGATAGTTCTCGTGCGCATAGAGAACCAGGAAAATATCGAATTGATAGAACATATGGTACAGGCACATTCCTACTGGCGCATGAAGGGCCTGGCCGTGGACCTGGTGATCTGGAACGAGGATCATTCGGTTTACCGGGATCTGATGAGCGAAAGGATAAATGGCTTGATCTCCGCTAATGCCGGGGGCCCATCAAACCAACCAGGGGGAATTTTTTTAAGGCGGGCCGACCAGATGTCTGAAGAGGATAAAATACTTATCCAAACCGTAGCGCGAATAATCATTACCGACAGAGGCGGCACGCTGGCAGAACAACTTGAGGGCATAGCCAAGCCAAAGATACAGCGGCCGCCATTCGTACCAGTGAAAAAAGCCAGCCAGGAAAAGCCGGATGAAGGCCTGGCAGAACGTTCTGACCTGGCCTATTTCAACGGACTGGGCGGCTTTACCCATGACGGCCGGGAATATGTGATCACTACCAGGCAGGCAAAAAGGACTCCTGCACCCTGGGTAAATGTATTGGCCAACCGGCATTTCGGTACCGTGATCTCCGAGAGCGGCAGCGCTTATACCTGGAGCGAGAATGCGCATGAGTTCCGTTTAACGCCCTGGAAGAACGATGCGGTCACGGATGCCAGCGGCGAAGCGTTGTATCTCCGCGATGAAGAGACGGGACAGTTCTGGTCACCGACCCCGCTGCCGGCCACAGGAAAAACCAGCTATGTGTCGCGCCATGGTTTCGGCTACAGTGTCTTCGAGCACACGGAGAATGGCCTTATAGCAGAACTTACGGTTTTCGTTTCCCTGGAACACCCGGTAAAATTTTCCGTCTTAAAAATTAAAAATATTTCCGGCCGCACCAGACGGCTTTCCGCTACCTCATATAATGAGCTGGTCTTGGGCACTCTCAGGGATAAATACCTGATGCACATCATAACCGAAGTAGACCCGAAAAGCGGCGCTATACTGGCCTATAATCATTATAATAAAGAATTCTTGAACCGGGTTGTTTTTCTTGATTCCAGTGAAACAAAGAGTTTTGTGAGCGGTGACCGGAATGAGTTTCTGGGCAGGAACGGCTCGCTGGCCGCACCCGCGGCGCTGCAAAAAGACCGGCTATCAGGCAGGACCGGCGCAGGACTTGACCCATGCGCTTCACTACAAGTGCCATTTGAACTCGCTGACGGCGATGAAAAAGAGATAGCATTTATCTTCGGAGCAGGCAAAAGCCTGGAAGATACACGCGGTATTCTCCAGCGTTTTAACAGTATCGTGTCGATCCGCAAGGAGCTGGAAAATGTCTGGGAATACTGGAAACGCACCCTCGGCGTAGTGTATGTCGAAACGCCTGATAACTCCATAAATTATCTGGTCAATGGCTGGCTGCAATACCAGACGATCAGCTGCCGCTTGTGGGGACGGAGCGGATTTTATCAATCCAGCGGAGCCTTCGGTTTCCGCGACCAGTTGCAGGACACCATATCCCTGATGCATTCCAACCCGCAGATGGTACGGGACCACCTGCTGGCTTGTGCGGCGCACCAGTTCGTCGAAGGAGATGTACAACATTGGTGGCATCCTCCTTCAGGACGGGGTGTCCGCAGTAATTGTTCAGATGATTATTTATGGCTGCCCCTGGTCACCTGCCTTTATGTCCAACAAATAGGGGACACCGGGGTCTTGGATGAACCGGTACGTTTTCTGGAAGGAGCTCCGGTGAAACCAGGCGAAGATTCAAATTATGATATGCCCAGGGTATCCGGTAAATCAGGAACATTATATGAGCATTGTGCCGCTGCGGTAAAACACGGATTAAGATTTGGCACTCACGGCCTGCCACTGATGGGCAGCGGTGACTGGAACGACGGCATGAACCTGGTAGGAAATGAAGGAAAAGGAGAAAGCGTGTGGCTGGCCTTTTTCCTGTACCATGTGCTCATGTCGATGTCGGAATTAGCCGCACAACGCGGCGACAAAGACTTTTCTGAAATATGCCTTAAAGAAGCCGGGACACTCTCCCGGAACATCGAGGATAATGCCTGGGATGGCCAATGGTATCAGCGGGCCTATTTTGATAACGGGGACGTACTTGGGTCTGCGACAAACAGCGAATGCCGCATCGATTCTATACCTCAGTCCTGGGCAGTCATTTCCGGGGCCACCAGCAAGGAAAGAGCTAAAATAGCCATGGACCAGGTTGACCAATGGCTGGTCAATAGGAAAGATTCCCTGATAAATATTTTCGCACCTCCTTTCGATAAAAGCGCGAACAATCCGGGATATATCAAAGGATATGTTCCCGGCGTGCGGGAAAACGGCGGGCAGTATACCCATGCCGCCATCTGGGTAGGGATAGCCTTGGCGATCCTGAAAGACCGTAAACGAGCCTGGGAATTGCTGGGGATGATCAACCCGATACTGCACAGCACCACGGAAGACTCTTGCGATATTTACAAAGTAGAACCGTTTGTCATGGCCGCGGATGTGTATGCCGGCAAGGACAATGCCGGACGCGGCGGCTGGACTTGGTATACCGGGTCTGCCGCCTGGATGTACCAACTCATAGTCAAGTACCTGCTGGGCATTCGCCTGGACGTTAACCGGCTTTATTTCAAACCATGCCTGCCCGCAGACTGGCCGTCATTCAAACTTCATTACCGCTACCGGGAAACATTTTACCATATAGCCTTTCAGAAATCAGGGGTTGAGGACAAGGTAATTTCCGTAACTGTTGATGGGACAGAGCAGCAAAACAGGTCCATCCCGCTAATAGATGACCGGGTGGAACATGTAGCAGAAGTGCTGATCGGATAAAATAGAGAAAGACATTGATTTTAGGTATTTTTGGAGGTATATTTATAGTAGGGAGATAGGGCTATGAATAATAAGGGCAATGCTATTATTTTTGCCACCATAGTAATTTTCATTGTTTTCTTTATCGGAGTTGGTTTGTTGTATTTAAGCGAAAACGAGGCGAGAAAAGCCGTCAGGAGCAATGTACAAAACGCCACGCTTTATATCGCTGAAGGCGGCATGCAAAAAGCCATGTGGGAACTTAACCGCAACAACAGTTATACCGGCGAAACAGATAGCTCTTTAGGAAAAGGCAACTATACTATTACGGTCAATACACCAGCTGGCCACGCTAACCAGCGGGAGATCATTGTGCTTGGAAAGATCGGCTGGTCCCGCAGAAAAATAAAGGTGTTATCAGAAAGAATAAATGCCGCTATTACTGTTAACAGCGCATTGTCCTGCGGCGGTAATGTGAATATGGGTGGCAATGCCAATGTAGCCGGCGCTACCTTAACCGGGATCACGGTACCGGTTGGCTGTACAGTAAGCACCTCTGGATCATCTTTTGTGAGCGGCACCCCAGCCACTACGAATGCCCCGTTTCCTACTTTTACCGATATTTTTGGCATCTCCATGGCCGATATGCAGAAATATGCCACCACTGTATATACCAATCCCGGCAATAATGCTGCCTGCAAAGGAATTACCTGGGTAGAGGGGAACTTAAAAGCTACGACCAATGACTGGCATGGATCCGGCATCCTGATTGTCAACGGGGATTTTGATATGAGCGGCGGGGAATTTGCCGGTGTGATATATGTGGTCGGTACTTTTAGAATGACTGGCAACGCTAGTATTGAAGGCTCTATCCTGTCCCAGTCCATGGCTGATGTGACTGGTTTATACGGCACCTCTGATATTGCCTATAATAGTACTGCGGTCCAGCTGGCCAACAATGTCTATCCCTTCAAAATAATAGCTTGGCAGGAAGTAAAGAATCAGGTAAACTAATAAATAACTTTGTAATCAATATATATGAAAAATGGGACGCCTGCTGTCCCAGGATCGGCGGTTGCTGGTGAAAATGCGAATAGCACTGGCTGGTGTAGTTTTATGCCTGAATGTAATTTTGGCGTATGGGGCGGAGAAAATGCCGGAATTAAAGACCGTAGAATACGTGGATGTCCAAAGGTATATGGGCACCTGGTATGAAATAGCCAAGTTCCCGGTGTGGTTTGAAAAGGGACTGGTCGGCGTGACCGCAAACTATACACTACTGCATAGCGGGAAAGTACGGGTGATAAATAGCGGCTATAAAAAGGATTTTAAAGGCAAACTGAAGACAGCCAAGGGCCGGGCGTGGATAGTGGATAAGAAAACCAATGCCAAATTAAAAGTAAGCTTCTTTTGGCCTTTTGCCGGCAATTACTGGATCATTGAGCTCGGTAAAGACTATGAGTATGCGGTAGTGGGAGATCCATCACGCAAGTACCTGTGGATACTGTCCAGAAAACCACAGCTGGAAGAATCCTTATATAACGAACTGCTGAGACGTATCCAGGAAAAAGGATTTGACCGGTCCAAGATAGAAAAGACGGTGCAGAAGTGAACTAGTAAATCTTATAAAGGAGGCGGATGTGATACAGGTCATGACCAACATTGAGTCAGTTCCGGGCAAAAGGATCGTCGAGCATTTCGGGTTAGTGTGCGGCAGCACGGTACGGGCGAAGAATGCGTTCAAGGATTTCGGCGCAGGATTAAAGAACCTGGTGGGCGGGGAATTAAAAGCTTATACCGAATTGATGAACGAATCCCGCAAACAAGCCCTGGAACGTTTAAAATGCCAGGCCGAGAACTTAGGAGCGAATGCTATTATTAATGTCCGTTTTTCTACCTCTAATATTGCTAACGGCGCGGCAGAGATTTACGTGTATGGCACCGCCGTTAGAGTAGAATGAGGAGCTAATCCATGGGCGATCTGATACAATTAGCAGTACTGGTAGCAATCGGCTATTTCGTCGGCAGCAGGATCGAAAAAAAGCATTACCGGTCCATTAAGGAACGGGAGAAAAAGTTGCTGTGCTGTCCGGTAGTGACTGGCGATGATTTCCTGGAAGACAAACCAATAAGAGTAACCAGGCTGGTGTCCGGCAGTGCCGTGATCTCTACAGATTATTTTAAGATGATCGCCGGCAACCTGCTGAATTTGATCGGCGGGGAAGTGTCAGTGTTTGAGAGCTTGCTGGACCGGGCCAGGCGGGAAGCGGTCCTGAGAATGAAGGAAGAAGCGACTAAAGCAGACATTATCCTGAATCTGCGGATCGAAACCAGCACCATTGCCGGGAGAAACTCAGTCGAAGCGCTGGCTTACGGCACAGCGGTCTATTACGAAAAATGAAATATACACCTCAAGAAATAGAAAATAATGTTAATGTTTCGCCGCAATCCCCATTGCGGACATTTTCTATTGCCCTGGCTAAAATTGCCGCTCTATTATTCATCATCTATTTAGTCATCGGACTTTTGGTTGATATTATTGCCCCGCGCATATCCATAGAGACTGAAAAAAAGATAGGCGCATTAGCCGGGGCCGACCTGAAAGGCAAAAAACAAACAGAGCAGGACCTGCGCCTGCAGGCCATCCTTGATCCCTTGGTGCAAGGGGATCCGGCCCTGCCGGGATTCAACTATAAGGTCTATGTACAGGAAAACGATCAAGTTAATGCCCTGGCTTTGCCAGCCGGCAATATTGTGGTCTTTTCCGGCCTGCTTAAAGAAGTAAGATCCGAGAATGAGATGGCCATGATCTTAGCCCATGAGTTGGGCCATTTCAGGCACCGTGACCATCTCCGCGGGATGGGCCGGCAATTAATCCTGCTCCTGCTGGTAACCTTTTTCTCCGGCGGCGACACTACCTCCCAAAGAGTGATCATGCCTTCGATCACTACCATGCAAATGAGATTTTCCCAGAGGCAAGAGAAGGCGGCAGACCAGTTTGGTTTGGACTTATTAAATAAAACATACGGACATGTGGCTGGAGCCACTGATTTTTTTGTCAAGATGTCCAAAAAGAATGATTGGCCAAAATTCATGTATTTTTTCAGCACCCATCCCTATCCGGGAAGCAGGATACAAGCCCTCACCGAAAGGATACAGGAACAGGGCTATGTGGCCGGGAAAGCCGAACCTTTATGGGGCGCTTTGATCCCTTCATATGCCGCAGGATTCAGTAAATAATAGAACAATACAAAGCTACTAATATTCATTGACTTAGCGCTATAGTAATGGTATAAAATAATGTTATCCATATTATTATAAAGAGGATATAAATATGTTCTGGTTCAAGACTGTCAGACAGGTAATCGCTATTTTCCGCAACAACCAGGACCCGGATGAAATAGGGGCTGGTTTCGCTTTGGGGTCCATCATCGGATTGAACCCGACCAATACCCTGCATAATTATGTCATCCTGTTCCTGCTTTTTTTGCTCAACGTGAACAAAGGGGCGGCGCTTATTAGTGTGGCTTTTTTTGCCGTCATCGGTTATTTCACTGACCCGTATGCTCACCAGATAGGCTATAAGCTCCTGGTGGAAATGCCTGCCCTGAATCCTTTCTGGACCAAACTGTATAACACGCCGATCGTGCCTTTTACCCGTTTCAACAATACTGTCGTGCTGGGCAGCCTGGTTATCGCCCTGGCCTTGTTCATTCCGGTCTGGCTCATTGGCAAGAAGCTGATCATCCTGTACCGCAAGAACCTGCAGGAAAAGGTCAATAAATTAAAGGTCATCCAGCTGCTGCAGCAAGCCAAATGGTATGAAAGATATACAAAAATAAAGGGTACCTTCAATGATTAAATTCCGCAAAAGCTCACTGATCATAATTTTCGTCGTCTTAACCATCTTCATTATCTTCGGTATAATATTCCGCGACGCGATCCTGAAACGGGCTTTTGTTTCCACGGGGGAAATGATCACCGGAGCCAAGGTAGAAGTGTCTTCATTTAAGACCAGCCTGATAGATTCCTCCCTGGAGATCAGGGGCCTGCAGGTCGCCAATAAGAAGGATGTCTGGAAAAACCTCGTCGCTATTGACCTGCTGAAATTCGATATGCGTTTCCTGCCGTTGTTGACCAAAAAAGTAGCGATCGAGAACATGACCTTATCAAACCTGCGCTGGGGCACAGCCCGCAAAACTTCCGGCGCCTTGCCGCCGCGGAAACAGAAGAGATATGATCAGCAGCAGGCCAATGAAGAAAAAGCCGGATTGACAGACAAGATATTCAAGGCGTTAAAAGATAAGCTCGCCGCAGAAGCAAATACTTTGCCCATAATGCAGGATATCCAGAACATCAGCGATACGATCAAGAACTTTGATGCTCAGCAGATGGTCAGCGCCGAAAACTTGCAATCGCGCGCCGCCGTCGAAGGACTTTACAATAGTTCAGTGGCAAAATATGAACAATATAAAACTGATGTCACCACTTTGAACGTCGAACAAAAGGTAGCTGATACCAAACAGGTGATCCAGGATGTACAGGGCCTGAAAGTGAAGACAGTCGCTGATATCCCTAAAGTCCAGGAAGCTATCACCACGCTGAACAACCAGAAGAAGGTCATTGAAGAAACCTATGGCAAAGTAACTACCCTGAAAAATGATATTACAACGCAATTTGCTGACTCCAAAACCCTGACCCTGCAGATCGATGATCTGGTCAAAGCCGATTACCAAAACTTGCTGGCCAAAGTGAAGATCCCGGGCTTAGGTGAAAAAGGCGGACTGGCCAAGGCGATCTTTGGCCAGATGTGGTTCGACCGGGTAGGCTCAGTAATGGAATATATCAAGTTGGCGCGCAAATATATGCCAGCTAAAAAAGAAACTGATAAAGTAAATGTGCGGCCGCGCGCTAAAGGCCTGGACATTGAGTTCCGCCAAGATGAAACCTTGCCAAAATTCTCACTGCGCAAAATAGCGCTCTCCGGCACTACCGGCGGAGAGGGCAAGAATGTAGCCAGCCCGATCTCTGTGGCCGGCGTCGTAAATAATGTCTCTAGTGACCAGAAAGTATGGGGCAAGCCAACTTCCTTTGATGTAAAAGGCGAAGCTTCCGGACGGGCTTACCTGGTGGCTGGTCTCTTTGACCATACCGCGGAAATAGCGACTGATAAAGTAAATATCAGCGCCAGTAATTTCCCGATCGGGGAAATGAGCCTGGACAGCAAGGGATTCCTGCCCAAATTCAAGCAGGGCATGTATGATGTGACTTCACAGTTTAAGATCGTCGGCGATGACCTTGATTGCCGGCTGCAGCTGAAGATATATGGTATTGCTTTTGAAATTGAGCCCAGCTCCAATGATTTAAAGCAGATACTGAATGAGGTTTTTGCCAGTATCCAGGCCATAGACCTGAACGCGCGCCTGTACAGCCAGGCCGGTAATTTTCAGACGACGATAGAATCCAACCTGGACAACTTGATCGCGGAGAAGATCAAGGCTATCTATGGCCGCAAAATGGAAGAATTAAAAGCCAGGGTCAAAGCCGAGCTGGAAGCCAGGATACAAGTGGAAAAAGAGAAGCTGCTGAAGTTAGCCAATGAAAAGAAAGCTGAATTATTGGAGCAGGTGAATGCCAGGCTGGCCGCCGTGCAGGGACAGAAAGACAGCCTGACCAAACAAGTGGAAGACTATACCAAACAAATAGCCGGCAGCCAGGCAGCGCCGGTAAAGGAAGCAGAAGAGAAAATTAAAAACAAAACTTCTGACAGCCTGAAGAAATTGTTCGGAAAATAGGAGATCATCACCCATGGCGACAAAATTAAGAGCTTTAATTACCGGCGGAGCAGGCTTTATCGGCTCGCATTTGTCTGAAGAGCTGCTGGACCGCGGTTTTAAAGTGACGGTGATAGACGACCTCTCCACTGGCCGCAAAGAGAACATTGCTCACCTCCTGAAAAATATACATTTTAAATTCTATAAAAATACGATCATGAATGAGCCTTTAATGGCCCGACTGTTAAGGAACAGCGATATTGTTTATCATCTGGCGGCGGCGGTCGGGGTAAAATATATATTGGAAAACCCGATCCAGGCGATCATCACGAATGTGACCGGCACGGAAAAAGTGATCCGGCTGGCTGATAAATACCATAAAAAAATGATCCTCGCGTCCACTTCAGAGATATACGGCAAAACTGTCGATTCAGCCAGCCGGGAAAGCGACGACCGGCTGGTCGGACCGACATCAGTCAACCGCTGGAGCTATTCTAATAACAAGGCGCTTGATGAATTCCTGGCCCTGGCTTATGCCAAGGAGAGAAAATTGCCGGTCGTTATTGTCCGGCTGTTCAATTGCGTCGGACCCAGGCAGTTGGGCCGTTATGGCATGGTCTTGCCCAGGTTTATCCAAAGCGCCTTGGACAACCGGCCCATCACCGTGTATGGAGATGGCTCCCAGAGCAGGACTTTTACCTACGTCAAAGACGTAGTGTGGGCCATAGCAACCTTGAGCCTTTCCAGGAAAGCAGAAGGCCATATCTTCAATGTGGGCAATGATCACGCGATCACGATCAATGACCTGGCCCGGAGGATCAAAAACAAAACCGGTTCCCATTCGAAGATAGTGCATATCTCTTATGCCAAAGCTTTTGGCAAAAACGCCGCTGACTTTGAAGATATGGGTTGCCGGATACCGGATATAACCAAGATCAAAAAAGCCATCAAATACCATCCTTGCTATAATATAGATAAGATCATCGAAAATACCATCAACCATTTTAGTGACCAAAGGAAAAGCCATGAAAATATATAGCTGTTTAATAGCCGGGCTATTACTGCTGGCCGCCGGCCAAACACTACTAGCTGAAGAGCCGGTACCAGAATGGCAAGAGCAGGTACTGGAATGGCAGATGAAGGAAAAGAACCTGCAGCTGGGTGGTTTTTCAGCCAGTATCTATAACGAGATCGGCCGGGTCACTATCGGCGAAAGGAACGGTATCTGGCGGACCATCACCGGCGATCTGGCTATCCCGGTGAACCAGTACTGGACACCATACCTGGAGGCCACGGCTTTTAACCGGTTCGGGGAACAGGATTATGCCTGGGCACTGGGCGCTTACGGCAAACTAAGCCCGTCTGATTATGTCCACCTGGAAGCAGGCCTGGGCACAAGCCGTGATTACATCTACAAATGGCAGGCCCGCGCAGAATATGAGCGCAAAATGGTCCAGAATGTTTTCGGGGCTCTTGGCTACCACTATAGGGACTACAATACTGCCAAAGTGAATATGTTCTATCCCGGTGTGATCTATTACTTCGGCGATAACTATGCCAGCGCTTATGTTAACCTGGTGCATACAAGCGCTAGGGGAACTGCCAAATCAGTCACCCTGAAAAGTTCTTTTCTCATCCGGCAGCTGGTCCATGTTTGGCTGGGCACTTCCTTCGGGGAGCGGCTTTATGATGTCCGTATATTGCCAGCCTCAGACCAAAAAGGTTATATAATTTTTTACGGGCTGGATATCAATATCACCAAATTCCTGAATGTGCGGCTGGGTTCTTCTTATGGCCGGGAAAAACCTGATTTTGTGATCCGCAGCCTGGATGCGGGCCTGGCGGTGAAATTCTGATGTTTACCCATTTAGCCGATCTATTTATTAAAATCGATATAATATTACTGGCGGCGGCTCTGGCCCTGTCAGTAATTATTATTTTGTACGCCATGGCCAGGGAAACCAGGCTGAAACAGCGGCGGCGGCACTTGCAGGCCATACAACAGCATTTGCTGGAGATGACCCGTTCCGGACCGGAACCCGTGAAAGAGAATATGGCCTTATTTGTTAATGATTATACCCCGCAGGATTTTATTAACCTGGCCCGGGACAAAGAGCTGGAAGTGACCCCGGAATTGGCACAAAAGATCAGGGATCATTTTTCCTCCGACACCGATACAGAACAAATTGAAGCAGCCGCCAGAAAACCGGCCAATAAGTGGCAGGGTATAGAAGCGATCATCAGTCTGGGCTACATCAACAGCCCCAATGCCATGGAAATCCTGGTAAATTCACTATACTCTAAAGATGAAGATATCTCCTACTATGCCTTGCGCAGCCTGGAGCAGATAAAGAATAACACTTCAGCCAGGATCCTGCTGGACTTCCTGGGAGCGCATGCCGGCAGCGGCTATAATATCGCCTTGGCGCTGGAAACCTTCCCGCCTGAGGTAGCCGAGGAACTATTCCGGTCACTGGACAGCCAATACCAGCCGGTACGCTTCTGGGCGTTGAAGGTGATCAATAAGTTGAAATTTATGATAACCAGCAATCAGATCGCAGAGATCATTAGGCTCTCCCAGGATGACAACGCTGATGTGCGTGCGGCCGCCTGTGAGTGCCTGGGCGGATTATATGCACCAGCGATCAAGGATACATTGATCGACCGCTTAGATGATAAATTCTGGTTTGTCCGGATGCACGCGGTTCGCGCGCTGGAAAATATCCTGGGGCCGCTGAGCCTGCCGATAGTAGCTAAGCTGATCAAAGACCCATCGTGGAAAGTAAAAGAAGCGGTGAAAAATGTCATGGCCCATAACATCAAGGAATCCTTGCCTTTTATCGAAGATATTTTAGCCCGGGTATCCAGGAGCGATGAACCAACCAGCCGGGCCTGTGCCGATGCTTTGATCGATTCCGGCTATATCCTGACCATTTTAAATAATCTTCTCAGCGGGCAGAAGCAAGTGGAAGAAAAAGCCAGGTATCTGCTGGCCGGATTGATCAGGTCCAAAGTATATTTCGGCCTGAAAAAAGCCCTGGAGAATTATGAACTGGGAGAACAGAACAAGCTGCTGCAGGTGATCAACGCCTTAGACCGGGACACGGCCAGGCGCATAGCCGGAGAAGTCATATGAGTACTTTTACCCGCTATATAGGCATTTTGTTTATCATCTACCTGTCATATTTCCTGCTCCTGGTAGTGTACCAGGTGATACTGGGTGTGATCGGCTTCTTTGAGAACCGCCGCCGCAACAAGCAGGATGAGGCCGAAGATTACAGCAGGTTTTCTGTTTCCGCATTCAGTCTCCCGGTAAGTTTTATCGTACCGGCCCGTAATGAGCAGGAATGGATCAGCGAGAGCATCAAGGCAATACTGAGCCAGGATTACCCGGAGTTTGAAGTGATCGTGGTCAATGACAATTCCACTGACCAGACCATGAACATACTGCATGAACTGCTGGACCTGCAGGAGCTGACCAATCCTTACAAAGACCGGTTCGATGCCGGCAAGATCATCGGCATGCACCGCTCCAGAAAGTATCCTAAAGTAACAGTCCTGACCAAGATCAGCGGCAAAAAGAAAGCCGGCGCTCTTAATGCCGGGCTGAATTTCGCCAAATACAAATATGTGTGCATCATGGATGCTGATACTATTATCGAGCCCAACGCCCTGCTGAGGATCATGTCGCACGTACAGAAAGAACCGGACAATATCATCGGCATCGGCAGTTCTTTCGGGCTGGTGAACGGCTTTAAGGTAAAAGACGGCCAGATCGTAGACAAGAGTTATTCCTATAAACCGCTGCTCGCCTACCAGAACATCGAGTATATCCGGTCATTCATCGGCAACCGTATCGCCTGGAGCCGCTTCAATTCTTCGCCGACTATAGCCGGAGGATTCGGGATCTGGCGCCGGGATATATTACTGGAATTGGGAGGATACAGCACTGACTTTACCTGTGAAGACATTGAATTAACTTTCCGGATGCAAGACTTTATTATCAAGAATAAAAAAGACAACTATAAGATCCTGATGATGCCTTATTTTATCGGCTGGACAGAGGGACCGAGTAATATTAGAAGTTTGATCCTGCAACGGAGCCGCTGGCAGAGGGTCACCAATGAAACAGTGTCTTATTACCGGCACATGTTCATGAACCCGCAATATAAAATGTTCGCGTTTGCGATCATGCCGTATTTCCTGCTTTACGAGGTTTTGGGGGTATTCTTTGAGATTTCCAGCATCAGCCTGGTGCTGTTTGGCTGGTGGGCCGGATGGCTGGATGTCCGGATGTTCCTGGCTTTATTCTGTTTTATGGTCCTGACCCAGACATTGGTTTCCCTGATCTCCATAGGGGCTTTTTTCCGTGAAGAAAAATTATTTAAATTAAAGGATATCGTTTTATTTGTATTCCTGAGCTTTTTCGAAACTTTCTGGTACCGCTGGATAATTTCCCTAGCCAAGCTATGGGGGACGTTCGGATACTTACGCGGACAAAAGCATTTTGACCAGTACGAGCGTTCCAAAGTAAAAACTGACTCTTAATAGACTTTTTGCTTGACTTTATTGCCAGGATGAACTAAAAGTACTAAAGTCTATATGCTACAGTCTACAAGGGTTCGGGGATTTGCTTCTCCGAAGGTTACAAAAGCATGGATGGTCGGGCCGCCATCTGGGAATTATCCAGAGGCGATTTATTTTGCCGGTATGGAAAAATTCCATTTACCGGCATTTATTATTATAACAAAAGAAAAAGGAGGTAGGATCATGAAGCAGAGTTTAAAGGCAAGGAAATATTGGGTAGTGGTGGTACTTATTTTAGGATTAGCGCTTTTTGCATGCAGCAAAAAAGCGGTCAAACCAGAAGCTGCCGGAACAGCATCCGGAACAGCGGAAACACCAAAGGTAGAATTGGAGATCAAAGGCAAGACATTCAGCCAAGTAGCCAGCCTAGACAATGTGCCTTTTGATTTTGACAAGTATGATATCAGCCCGGCCGCCAGAGAAGTGCTGATAAAAAATGGTGCGTGGCTGCAGGAAAATCCGGACAAGGAGATACTCATTGCCGGTCATTGCGACGAGCGCGGCACTGTCGAATACAATCTGGCCCTGGGTGACAAAAGGGCTAAAGCGGTCCGGGATTATTATTACCGTTTGGGCATAAAATATGAACGGATGGCGACTATCTCCTATGGCAAGGAAAAACCCTTGGACTTAGAACATAATGAGGAAGCGTGGGCCAAAAACAGGCGCACTGAAACGTTACTTAAAAAGTAACGCCACTCAGCGCAGGAGAGCCAGCCATAAAAATTAAAATATTATTAATGGTAATATTTCTGGGCTTAGGGAATAACTCCCTAGGTGCACAGGAACAGGCTGTATTAAAAGACACCTTGTTAGAAGAAGGATTATCTCTCCAATGGGCGGCGAACTATAAGGAAGCCATGGTCAGATATAAGCGCCTGTTGGCCATTGATCCGTCTAACCAGGATGGATTGCGTCTCCTGGGACTCTGCTATTATAACGTCAATAATATTCAGGAAGCGCTGAAATACCTTTCCCTGGCCAGCCACAAGGATGAGCAGAATTATGAAATATTCTTTGCGCTGGGAAGGGCGTACCTGGCAGCAGGGGATCTAAACCAGGCTGAAACTAACTTCCGGAAAAGCATTGAGCTGAACGGGAATTTCAACCTGGCATATTATTACCTGGCGCAAACCCTGGAAAAGAAAAAGGACGACAAAACTGCTTTATCCTATTACCTGCAAGCCTGGAAAAAAGATACCAACTTCGCCGAGTTACGACTGGATTTGGCCAGGTTATATGAAAAATCAAAGCAATATAATGAGGCTTGGGAACAGTACGCCCGGATCCAAATTTTAAGCCCAGCTCAACCGCTGGCGGCAGCCAAACTGGTAGAATTATTACCCTTGTTAACCAAAAAACCTGAAGAAATAATACCCCTGAAAAAAATAGCCAAAGCCACTCCGGTCCAGCCAATCTCTGCTGCCGAGACCATTCCCCTGTTCAGAATAGGTATCGGGACAGCTGGCAAAGGACTTCCTGTCGCCAAAGACACCGTAGAGTTACGCTGTTCCGCGCCATTCACGGTACATAGCAGCAGCGATAATGTGGTCATTGGACACGGCGAGAAAGGCCAGCCCTACCGGATCGCCAGCAAAGAGAACAAAGCTATGATCTTCTCCGGACCACAAGGGAAGGTGATAACAGAATCGCGGGATAAGATAGTGATCAAACCGGAAAACACCAGCCATAATTCCCTCATTATCTCGCAAATAGAATATGCCGGAGGTTTCGCCTGGGGCGGGAAAGAGGACCGGGAATACCGGGGAGAGCTGGAAATCTCCGTCCATGAGACCACGGGGCTGAATATAGTCAACGTGGTTAACCTGGAAGAGTACCTGTACAGTGTGTTGCCCAGTGAAATGATCTCTTCCTGGCCCATGGAAGCCCTGAAAGCCCAAGCCGTGATCGCCAGGGGAGAAGCCTGGTACAAAAAAAATTATACCCGCCTGCATACGAGTCTTGGTTATGATGTCTGTGACAGCCAGCATTGCCAGGTCTACAGCGGCGTGAAAAGCGAAAACAAACGGGCCCGGCAGGCAGTAGAGGAAACCAGGAGTGAACTGCCAGTGTACCGCGGCAAGATAGCGCATACGCTCTATTCCTCCAATTGCGGCGGCCATACCCAATCCTCCAGTGAACTCAAGGGCTGGGGAGACGAACCTTACCTGAAACGCGTTCCAGACAGCGCTCAGGGAGCTGTTCCGGTAACCAACGCGGCACTGGAAAAATGGCTTAAGCATACACCTGATGTTTATTGCCATATTCCCAAATACTGTTATCCCGCGGAATTCCGCTGGGCCAGGATATTCCAGCGCGCAGACATAGAAACCAGCATCAACAAAAATTATAATGTCGGCAAGATCAAAGCGATCCTGCCGGTTAAAAGAAGTAAATCCGGTCATGTCAATGCCCTGGAGATAAAGGGCACCAGGCAGAACGTGATCATTGAGAAAGAACATCTAATACGGCAGATAATCGGCTGGGGATTCCTGCGCAGTACTTTATTCCTGATCGAAACAAAAATGGGCCAGGGTGGACTGCCTGAGAGTTTTACGATTTACGGCGGCGGTTGGGGCCATGGCGTCGGGATGTGCCAGACCGGGGCTGCCGGTATGGCGGAACAAGGACACGATTATAAGACTATTTTAAAACATTATTACCAAGGGATAGAAATAGAGCGAAAAGGCTACTAACCAAGCATCAGAAAGGATAAAGTGAATGATCACACAAATTAATAATTACCTGGATTTCGTCATATTCGGCAACACCGTCTTCCGGTATTTGCTCACCGTCGTAATATTTATTGCCGGTATGCTGGCGATCAAGCTGATCATCCGCCGGATCATTAAGCAGATCAAGCTGTTTTCCGAGAAAACCGTTTCCACTCTTGATGATTTCCTGGCTGGCTTGCTGGAGAATGTGGGCCTGCCACTGCTTAATTTTGTAGTGGTGTACCTGGCCTTAAAAAGCCTGGTTTTCCCGGAGTTTTATGAAAAAGCCCTGAATTACTGTATTCTCGCTATCCTCATCTATTTTGCGGTAAAAACAATATTAGAGGCCATCAACTATGGCTTGAAGCTCTACCTGCTAAAAAAAGAAAGTGACGCGCCACTGGAAAAAAGCCTGCAAGGGATAATGTTATTGGTAAAGCTGGCGGTTTGGGCCGGCGCGATTATCTTTTTCCTGGATAACCTGGGCTTTAAGATCTCAGCGGTGATCGCCGGTTTGGGCATAGGGGGAATAGCTGTGGCCCTGGCCGCACAAGCTATACTGAAGGATCTTTTTAGTTATTTCTGCATTCTTTTTGACCATCCTTTCAAAGTCGGGGATTTTATCATCGTCGGCGACTTTATGGGCGCCATTGAGCATATCGGGATAAAGACCACCCGTATCCGCAGTTTAGGCGGGGAGATGCTGATCCTCTCCAATTCCGACCTTACTGATTCGCGCCTGCGTAATTATAAGCTGATGGATAAACGGCGCGTGGTCTTCAAGATAGGGGTCGTCTACCAGACTCCGCTTGATCAATTGCGGGAAATACCGAAGATAATAAACAATATTATTACCAAGGTCAAAGACGCTGCCTATGACCGGGCTCATTTTTTTGCTTTCGGCGATTCCAGCCTGGTATTTGAAACCGTCTACTATGTGATCGGCGGCGATTATAATAAATACATGGATATCCAGCAGCAGATCAATTTTGCCCTGATTGAAGAATTCAAGAAACGTAAAATTGAGTTTGCCTATCCCACGCAGACTTTGTATCTGCAAAAAACAGGGCAATGACAATGACTAGAACTAAAATAATATGTACGCTGGGACCGGCATCATCCAGCGAGACAGTGATCAGAAAAATGATGCTCGCCGGGATGGATGTTGCCCGTTTAAACTTCTCGCACGGTAAGCCGCAAGAGCTGCTTCATAGAATAGAGCTCATCCGGCTTTTAAACGAGAAATATCGCCGCAGCATAAAGATTCTCGGCGATCTTCAGGGACATCGGATTAGAGTAGGCGGCCTTAGTACTTCGATTTTACTTAAAAAAAACCATATCATCTGGCTTACTCAGGAAAACATAATAGGATCGCCTGAAATCATACCTTTTGATTATCAGGGCACGCTCAGCAGTATTAAGAATGGCTATCAAATATTTATAGATGACGGCAATATCGCTCTGGAAGTAACTGGCAGAACTAAAAACAGGCTTAAGACCAAAGTAATAGTCGGCGGTCTGCTGAAGGAGCATAAAGGTATAAATATTCCGGAGGCATGGTTGGAGTTCGGCGGCATTAGCCAAAAGGATGTGCAGGATATAGCTTTTTGTGAAAAACATGCTTTGGAATATATCGCTCAATCATTTGTGCGTACCAAGAATGACATTTTGGATGTTAAAAAATTGCTTAAGCTGGATTCAAGATGCAGGATTATCGCTAAAATAGAAAATAGGGAAGGTATCAAGAACATTGATGAAATAATTAAGGTTGCAGACGGTATCATGATCGCGCGCGGGGATATGGGAGTATCACTGCCGATCTATGAAATCCCTATTATTCAGAAAATGATCATAAAAAAATGCAACCGCGCGAAGAAATTCGTGATTACTGCCACCCAGATGCTTGAAAGTATGACTGAGAACATCAGGCCTACGCGCGCCGAAGTAACCGATGTGGCCAATGCTATTATTGACGGCACAGATTTCGTCATGCTCTCGGCTGAATCAGCGGTAGGTAAATACCCGGCTGAAACGATTGCCATGATGAATAATATAATTAAATTTACGGAAAAAAACGCCGGCAGGTTAATCAATAGATGAGGAATTAAAATGAATATTAAACCAACTGATTTAAAAAATAATCTTTGGCATTCTCTGTCTATTCAAAACGTTTTAGCTGAGCTTAAAACCGATCCAGAGACGGGATTATCTTCAAGCGCAGTGGAAGAACGGCGGTTGGAGTTCGGGGCGAACAAGCTTACGCCCAAAAGAGGGACACCGGTATGGGTAAGGTTTTTGCTTCAGTTCCATCAGCCGCTGATTTATATTCTGCTTGTCGCAACAGGGGTTACTCTTTTGCTCAAAGAGTGGATTGACGCTTCCGTCATATTCGGTGTCGTGATCGTCAATGCGGTGATTGGGTTCGTGCAAGAATCTAAAGCGCTTAAAGCGCTTGATGCGCTTTCGCAGTCAATGACGGCGCATGCAATGGTTATTAGAAATGGTAATAAAGAAGAGGTATCATCAGTTGAGCTTGTCCCGGGAGACATCGTGGTGGTGTCTTCGGGCGATAAGGTGCCGGCGGACATACGACTGCTTGAGTCAAGAGACCTTAAAGTGGATGAGTCCGCGCTAACCGGGGAGTCTGTGCCGGTGGAAAAAGGAATAGCAGAGCGTGACGAAAAGACAACGCTGGCTGAAAGAAACAATATGATCTTCGCGTCCGCTTTTGTTACCTATGGACAGGCTAAAGGGGCAGTTGCCGCCACGGGCGATTCCACGGAAGTAGGCAGGATATCCGAATTGATCTCTACAGCAGAAGATCTACAGACCCCGCTGACGATAAAGATCGCTCATCTAAGCCACAAATTGCTTTACGCTATTCTCGCGCTTTCCGTGGTTACATTTATAGTAGGCGTATTGCGTGGAAATTCGTTCGCGGATATGTTCATGGCAGTTGTAGCTCTTGCGGTAGGAGCGATCCCTGAAGGATTGCCGGCCGCGGTTACCATTACCCTTGCCATCGGTGTATCCAGGATGGCTAAAAGGAATGCCATTATCCGGAAACTGCCGGCGGTTGAAACATTGGGGAGTACCGCTGTCATTTGCTCTGACAAGACCGGGACCTTGACCGAGAACCAGATGACCGTTCAGCAGGTGTTAAGCGGCGGAAAAACATATCAGGTTTCTGGAACAGGGTATTCAAACGAAGGCGAAATAACAATTAATGATGGAGCACCGGACTCCCTCCATAAATCCTTGAAAGAATGTTTGACCGCGGGATTGTTGTGTAACGATAGCCGTGTCGTTGAAAAGGACGGCAGGTTGGTAGTGGCAGGAGACCCGACGGAGGGCGCGCTTATTGTCTCCGCGAACAAGGCACACTCTATTATCAGGGAAGATATTACTAAATTTCGACGTGTTGATTCGATACCGTTTGAATCGGAGCATCAATACATGGCTACGCTGCATGAAGGCCATGAGGGAGGAAGATTTGTCTATCTCAAAGGTTCGATAGAAAAAATCCTTTCCTGGTGCGTGAATCAATTGGGGGATGATGGCACAGTACAGGTAATAGACCGGGAAACGGTTGAGAAAAGCGCGGCAGATATGGCTTCGCACGGTCTCAGGGTATTAGCGTTCGCGCGAATGGATATGAAAAACGGCACAGATAGTATAGGCCACGGCAACATCACAGAATCGTTCACTTTCCTGGGACTGCAGGGCATGATCGATCCGCCTCGCCAAGAGGCAATTGAAGCGGTGAAAAACTGTTATCGGGCAGGGATTCAAGTGAAGATGATCACCGGCGATCATCTTCTTACCGCAAAAGCCATAGCCAAGAAATTGGGCTTTAAAAGCCGGGTATCTGATGTAGATACAAAAGAAGAGCTGCTGGCTTTATCTGGCGAAGAGTTAGAAAAACTGAATGATGATGAATTAATAAACGCAGCGGACAACGCATCTGTTTTTGCCCGTGTTACGCCTGAACAGAAACTCCGTCTGGTTAAAGCTTTGCAAGCAAAGGGATACATTACCGCCATGACCGGAGACGGTGTAAATGACGCGCCGGCGTTAAAACAGGCTAATATCGGTGTTGCTATGGGACGTTCCGGGACTGAGGTCGCAAAAGAGGCGGCGGATATGGTCTTAACGGATGATAATTTCGCTTCTATTGAGGCGGCAGTTGAAGAAGGCCGCTGTGTTTTTGATAATTTGAGAAAATTTATAGTTTGGACTATACCGACCAATTTAGGAGAATCGCTGGCGATACTGGTGGCGGTGTTTATTGGGGTCGCGTTGCCGATTGTGCCGGTGCAGATATTATGGATCAATATGACAACGGCTCTCTGCCTGGGGCTAATGCTAGCATTTGAACCCAAGGAGCCGGATATTATGCAAAGGCTTCCCTTGGATCCAAAGACGCCTATAATGACCGGAGTTCTTATAGTAAGAACACTGTTTGTGGGCCTGTTACTGGTGGCAGCTGTTTTTGGGATTTTTATGTATGAAAAAAATAGCGGGGCAACATTGCAGCAGGCCAGGACAGTGGCAGTCAATGTGCTTGTTTTCGGAGAACTTTTTTATCTTTTTAGCTGCCGGTCTCTAACCCGGTCGATGTTTGCTCTCGGGATATTCTCTAACAAGTGGATATTATTCGGCGTAGCGGTCATGATCATCCTACAGATAGCTTTTACTTATCTTCCGGTTATGAACAGGTTTTTTCATTCCGCGCCGATAAACAGTTATTCCTGGATATGGATATTAGCTGCCGGGCTTCTGGTGTATATCAGTGTGAGCCTCGAGAAAAAAATACGGTTGGCGCTTAATGTGAGCAAATTATGAAGATCAAAACTATTGTTTCGCTAGCCATGAATCCGTCGATCGATAAGAGCGCCAATGTCGAGCGGGTGATCGTTGAGCGCAAACTTTATTGCACGCTGCCCGCATCCGAGCCAGGGGGCGGCGGTGTCAATGTCTCAAGAGCAATAAAGAAACTGGGAGGAGAATCAAAACTTCTCTATCCTTCAGGAGGCCTATTAGGGCAATTACTCAATGATTTATTGGAGAGAGAAAAAATAGAGCATCAGCCGATTCCAATCACGGGCATGACCCGTGAAAGCCTGGTTATTTTTGAAGAATCTACCGGCCTTCAGTACCGTTTTGGAATGCCGGGGCCTGTTTTGCTCGAAGAGGAATGGCAGAGGTGCCTTGATGAATTGGTAAGCTCCGAGCCAAAGCCGGATTATATCGTGGCCAGCGGCAGCCTTCCTGCGGGAGTGCCGGCTGACTTTTACGCTCGTGTCGCGCGGATAGGAAAAGAAAAAGGCATTAAAGTCATCGTGGACGCTCCGAGCGCAAATCTCAATCCGGCTTTACGGGAAGGTGTGTACCTGATCAAGCCAAATATCCGTGAGTTTAAAGAGCTTTTTAATGAGGAGATAAAAGAAGAGCCCCAGATCAAGGAGAAAGCCAGGGAAATTAGTAAATCTGGTCAAAGCGAAATCGTGGTTGTTTCGCTTGGCGCGGCAGGGATTATCGCGGCCTTTGATGGAAGGGTAGAACATATTGTGCCGCCAACAGTGCCTGTTGTCAGTAAAGTGGGCGCCGGTGATAGCATGGTCGCGGGCATTGTTTTAAGTTTGGCCAAAGGCCGGCCGGCGTATGAAGCGATACGGTTCGGCGTGGCCGCGGGGACAGCGGCGGTGATGACGCCCGGGACTGAGCTATGTCGTCGAGAAGACACGGAGCGGTTGTATAAAGAAATGGATTCTGTTTCAGTTTAGGTTTTCAAGATCGCTGGGAGGTTTTATGAATAAACAAGAGCTTAAGAAAAGAAAAATCGCCTATTTTACCATGGAAGCGGGCTTTGACAATAAGATGTCCACTTACAGCGGCGGCTTAGGGGTCCTGGCAGGCGATACTTTAAAATCCTGCGCAGATTTAGGGGTATCGCTTATTGCGGTAACGCTGCTTAATGAAAAAGGTTATTTCGCGCAGAAACTGGATTCAAACGGTGCTCAAGCAGAGGCTCCTGCAGGCTGGCTCAAGGAAAAGTTTTTAACGCTTTTACCGGCGCAAGCAAGCGTAACTATTGAAGGAAGGCAAGTCAAAATACAAGCCTGGGAATACAGCATAAAAGGGGTTACCGGAGCAACAGTTCCTGTTTATTTTCTGGATACTAACTTGCAGGAAAACGCCGAATACGACCGTGCTCTCACCAGTTTTCTTTACGGAGGCGATAAGTGGTATAGGCTTTGCCAGGAAATAATCCTCGGTATAGGGGGAGTGAGGATAATCGAAGCTATCGGCTATAAAAATATCGAGAAATACCATATGAACGAAGGCCATGCCGCCTTTCTGGCGCTGGAATTATTGGAAAGAACAAAAAAAGACGGCGAGCAAGACGTGCATAAAAAATATGATCTTGAGTCCGTAAGAAATAAATGCATATTTACCACCCATACTCCCGTAGCCGCAGGGCATGACCGGTTTCCTCTGGATCTTGTAAAAAAAGCCTTGCACAGTAAATTGCCTTTTGAAATGCCGGATATATTTATCCGGGATAATGAAGTGAATATGACCTTGATCGCTCTGAACCTAAGTAAATATATAAACGGAGTAGCCAAGAAACACGGCGAAGTGGCGCGGGAGATGTTCCCCGGTTATTCTATAGATTCTATTACCAATGGGGTCCATTTATCGACCTGGTCAGCTCCTGCGTTCAAAAAGCTCTATGATGAACACATCCCCGGCTGGCAAGCGGATTATTTTTCCCTGCGTTATGCCATGGGTATTCCAAAAGACGAAATATCCCGGGCGCACCAGGAGGCAAAAAAAGAGCTTATTGACCATGTCAATGCCCGTACCCAGGCAGGCCTGGACCAGGATACTTTTACTATAGGCTTTGCCCGGCGTGTCACGGCCTATAAAAGAGCAGACCTTTTGTTAAGCGATATAAACCGGTTAATGGAGATCAATGATAAAGCAGGCAGGCTGCAGATCATTTATGCCGGCAAGGCCCATCCCAGTGACAGCGGCGGGAAAGAGCTGATAAAAAATATATTCTCAAAGATGAAAGAGTTAAACCCCAGAATAAAGATTGCCTACCTGGACAATTACGATATGACGCAGGGGAGATTGATTACGAGTGGGGTTGACCTGTGGCTGAATAATCCTCTTCCCCCGCAGGAAGCTTCAGGTACAAGCGGGATGAAGGCCTGCCTTAACGGCGTGCCGAACTTGAGCGTTCTGGACGGCTGGTGGATAGAAGGATGTATTGAGAACGTGACTGGCTGGGCAATCGGTACACTGCATAACCAGAGTATGGATAGCGCGCAGGATGCCAAGGATTTATATCAGAAATTAGAGGATATAATCATCCCCCTGTATTATAAGGATAAGGATAAATGGCTGGCAGTAATGCGCCATGCCATAGCCTTGAACGCTTCCTTTTTCAACACCCAGAGAATGGTCCAGGAGTATGTAACTAACGCCTATTTGTAACCCTCCTGGCAGAAGAGAGAGGATCTGATATGGTCAGGACCAAAATAATCTGCACGCTGGGGCCGGCATCATCCAGCGAGACAGTGATCAGAAAAATGATGCTTGCCGGGATGGATGTCGGGCGCCTTAATTTTTCCCATGGCAAAACGCAGGAATTGCTGCAGAGGATAGGATTGATCCGGATCTTGAATACCAAGTACCGCCGGGGCCTAAAACTTCTCGGCGATCTGCAAGGTCATCGCATCAGAGTAGGCGAACTGGCTCTGCCGGTCGAACTTAAAAAACGCCAAATCCTTTGGCTCACCCGGCAAAAAATAAAGGGCACAATTAATAGTGTGCCGTTTGATTATCAGGGCAGCTTAAGCAGTATCAGGAACGGACAAGATATATTCATCGACGACGGGAATATTGGCCTGGAAGTACTGAGCCGGACCAAGGACAGCCTGAAAACAAGAGTGCTGGTTGGCGGCCTGCTTAAAGAGCATAAAGGCGTCAATATTCCTGGCGCAAAACTTGACTTTGGCAGCATTAGCAGGAAGGATATCCAGGATATAATCTTTTGCGAAAAAAACAGCGTTGATTATATAGCCCAGTCATTTGTGCGCGCGGCAAAAGATATTTGGGATGTAAAAAATGTGCTTAAGAAAAACTCCCTATGTAAGGTGATCGCTAAGATCGAATGCCGGGAGGGGATCAGGAATATTGATCAGATAATCACGGCTGCTGACGGCATTATGATCGCCCGCGGGGATATGGGAGTATCTTTACCGGTCTATGAAATCCCGATTATCCAGAAAATGATCATCAAAAAATGCAACCAGGCCGGTAAATTTGTCATTACTGCGACCCAGATGCTTGAGAGCATGACCGATAGCCATAAGCCTACCCGGGCAGAAGTAACAGATGTAGCTAATGCCATCATAGACGGCACTGACTTTGTGATGCTTTCGGCAGAATCAGCCATTGGAAATTATCCGGTTGAAACAGTGGCAATGATGAATAGCATCATAAAATTCACGGAAAGAAATATGATCAAAGTGAAGCATTAAGCGCTCGTTTAACCGGATGAAGCAAGAGGAGGAAGCTAATGGCCCTATTAAATTGGTACCAACGTTCAATAGAAGAGGTTTTTACAGATCTTCAAACCAGCGCCGCCGGGCTCACCGCAGCTGAGGTCGAGGAAAGACTGGCTAAATACGGGCCCAATCAGCTGCAGGCTAAAAAGAAAGAAAGCAAATTCCTTATTTTTCTTAAACAATTTAAAAGCCCGCTTATTTATATTCTGCTGGTCGCGGCTTTAATTTCATTTTTAGTCGGTAAAACTACAAACGCCGTAGTTATTATTTTTGTGCTATTCTCTAACGCGGTAATGGGCTTTATCCAGGAATCAAGAGCCCAGAGCACTATGGATTCCTTAAAGGAACTGTCGTCACCAAAAGCCAAAGTAATACGCTCAGGAGAAGAAATAGAGATAGCCACCAAAGACATTGTTCCGGGTGATGTTATTTTAGTCGAATCAGGGAGCAAGGTTCCCGCCGATGCGCGCCTGATCGAGGCGGTCAGGCTGCAGGTTGATGAAGCGGCGCTGACCGGCGAATCCCAGCCGGTGTATAAAAATACTGACCCGATCAAACCTGAGGCCACAATTGGCGACAGGTTGAATATGCTTTTTACCGGCACAGTCATCGCCTCGGGCCGGGGACAGGCAATCGTTGTCACTACCGGGATGGACACAGAGATCGGCAAGATCGCTGACATTATCCACTCTGCGCCGGAAGTGAAAACTCCGTTTCAGCGCCGCATGGATGCCTTTGGCAAAATTATTATCTGGATAGTATTAGCGCAGGTGACTTTTGCTTTTATCGTCGGCTGGGTAATAAGGCGCATGCCCTTTTATGAAATATTTATGGTCGTCTTAAGCCAAACCGTTTCTTCTATCCCTGAAGGCCTGCCGGTAGCAGTGACAGTAGCCCTGGCTGTGGGTATGCAGAGAATGGCTAAGAAGAAAGCTTTTGTCCGGAAACTGGCGGCAGTAGAGGGATTAGGAAGCGCCACCTTTATATGCAGCGATAAGACCGGGACACTGACGCAAAACGAAATGACTTCCCGCAAGATAGCCACTATGAACCGGATCATAGATATCACCGGGGCCGGCTATAAACCCCAAGGCGACTTCCTGATCAACAGCAATAAGATCAGCCCGTTAGAGGATAAAGAGCTGGGACTGCTATTAAAAACAGCCGCTCTTTGCAACAATACGCACGTTAAAAATGGCGCTAACGGAGAACCGCTATTTTCAGGTGATTC
>DJVG01000024.1:0-7550 GCA_002441095.1 Elusimicrobia bacterium UBA6262 | reverse complement strand
AAGATCGTAGAGCTTTGCGGCTATTATCTCCAAAACGGCAAAGCTACCGCCCTAACCGCTGTTTTGCGCCAAGAAATACTAGCCAATTCAGAGAAGTTGGCCAAGGAAGCACTGAGAGTATTAGCCTTTGCTTATAGTGAAGGCACTAATGATCATGATTCTAAATTTGAATGGGACTCCTTAAAAGGAAAAATTGTTTTTGCCGGTTTGATCGGCAATATTGACCCGCCGCGGCAGGAAGCCAAGGAAGCCATCAGGATATGCAAAAAAGCAGGCATCCGGATCGTCATGATCACCGGAGACCATTTAGCCACCGCAGAGGCAGTAGCGCTGGAACTAGGCTTGCGCCAACAGGGAGATAAAGGCATTACCGGCGATAGGGTGGCGGCGATGAGTGAAGAGGAGTTAGACAACGCGGTCAAGAACTGCGCTGTTTTTGCCAGGATCGAGCCGCAGCACAAATATCAGATCGTCAAAGCCCTGCAAAGGCAAAATGAAGTAGTCGCGATGACTGGCGACGGAGTAAACGATGCGCCGGCTTTAGCTGCGGCCGACATTGGGATAGCCATGGGCATAACCGGCACTGACGTGGCTAAAGAGTCAAGCAGTATGGTTATTGCCGATGATAATTTTGCCACTATCGTAGACGCGGTTGAAGAAGGACGGGGCATAACCGCGAATATGCGCAAGACCATATTATATTTACTCTGTTCCAGCAGTACTGAAATATTGGTTCTACTAACTGCCTTAAGCTTGAAATTGCCTTTACCGTTATTTGCTTTACAGATCTTATGGATAAATCTTGTTACCGACGGATTTCTCACGATCAATTTGATCATGGAACCAAAAGAAGAGGTCATGAACCATCCGCCGGACAAGAAAAATGAACCGATCTTAACTAAAAGTCTGCTGCGGCTGTTGCTTTTCCGGGCGCCGATCATGGCCGTGGGGATCATCGGTCTTTTTATCTATGAGATCAACAGGGGCATGCCTTTGGTTTATTCCTGCACCGTGGCTTTTACCACGCTGGCAGTAACGCAGTGGTTTAACGGTATTAACTGCCGTTCAGACACAAGATCTATTTTTAAAATGCCTTTCTTCGGGAATAAATATTTGATCACCGGATTAATTTTCGCGGTAATTTTACAATTGGCGGTGTTGTATGTTCCTTTCCTGCAGAATATTTTTTCCACTATTCAGCTCAGTTTAGCAGACTGGACCAAAATTGTCATTGTCGGAAGCAGCGTATTCTGGCTGGAAGAACTAAGGAAATTCATCTTGAATATACGCCAAAAAGCTGTTGCTACTGGCCAGTTATGAAGCAATAACCGCATGGGCACAAGGTCAGGACCTTTTTATGTATATATGGTTCGTTGCCAAGATGGGACATTGTATACCGGCTATACCAATGACCTGGAACACCGGCTCAAGCGGCACAATGCCGGCCTGGGGGCTAAATATACCCGGGGCAGGGGCCCGGTCAAACTGGTGTATAAGAGAAGATGCAGGAGCTATGCCCTGGCCTTAAAGGCAGAATGGGCTATAAAATCGTTAAGCAGAAAAGAGAAAAAAGCGCTGATAAAAACCTGTAAATAAAGCCTGCTTCAGGACGGGAAATAAGAAAAGTACTTGACAAAAACCATTTAGTATGCTATATGTATATCACACAGCAGTACAGTTCAGTAAGTTAAGCCCTACATATCGTTTTTGGGCAATACTTTAAAAACATAATAGGCAGGAGGTGAGGAGAGCACCTTTCGGCAAGTGTGTAAACTTATAAGTACCTAACTTAAAAAAAGGAGAGATAAAACCATGAAAAAGTTCTTAGCAATGTTCGTAGCAGTAGTAGTAATGTTAGCCGCTTCAGTCGCTATGGCCGCTGATACCAAGACCGTCAACTTGACAGCTACCATCCCATCTTCAAGTTCCATGAACGTCACCATCAGCAAGGTTGTCGGCACTGTCTTCTCAACAGCGACCTCCGTAGCTTTCGGTTCACTGGTCCTGGATCCCACTTACAACATCTTTAAGACCTCAGATGGCAGTTACTATGCAGTAGACGTTGGCGTTAATTCCAATGCTTCAGCTTGGACTGTGACTCATGCTGTTACTTCAATGACTAACGGCTCATCTACTTTGAACAACATGATCAACGTCACTTTCATGAACCAGGCCTCTGCTTCTTCAGGAACACAGCTTTCTAAGGTTGCCTATTCAGCCAGTAACGGCTTAGTTATCAACAAGTCCCAGATCACTACCGGCGGTTGGATCAGGATCTATTACGGTTTAGCTACTGGCTCAGGCGATGCCACTGGCGTAGTCGTAATCCCAGCTACACAACCCAGCGGTTCATATGCAGGCACAGTAACCCTGACTTTAGCTCCGTAATTAATTGAAAACTTAAGATTGAAAGGTATTTTAAGGCAGCCTGTGAATAACAGGCTGCCTTTTTTTGATTGACAATAGTGTATGGAACGGGTAATATTATAGTATGAAGATAAAGTCATGTTTTGCATTATTATCAATCTGCTTCATATTGCTCCCGGCCATAGCGGTTGCCGGCATTAATGTGCGTATCCAGCCGGTAGAGGGCGGCAATGAGGTACGCTTTGGCAAAGTAAGCGCCTATGCCACCTATACCAGTAAAGCTGTAACCGTATCCATTACCTCTGATGTTAAACAGCAATACCAGCTGGTACAAACAATGGCTAAGCCATTAGCAAACAGCCGGGGAGTGGCGTTAGCAGAACGCAGCCTGAGCGCGTATGCTATAAGAGACGGAAATGTACCAGGCACTTTAAACGCTGAACATGAATTTTCTGTCACGACAGACCGGGTGGTTATTTATACCTCAGATCAATCCGGTACATCCGCATCATTCACCTTAGTTTATGTCTTAAAAAATTCAGATATTATCATTCCAGGTTCTTACCAGGGCACCCTGGTTTTTACCGTAGAATCCCTGGCCGCGGCACAATCAGCAACCAGGTCTGTACTCACTATAACCGCAGACATTGAATCCACCGGCAAACTGATCAATATAACTACGGCTACCGGCGCAAAATCAATCCTCTTAAATTCGAACAAAGCAGAAACCTCTTCCTTTGACCTGATCGTCGAGACACAGCAATCCTTAAAGGAACAATATGAAATTGCGCAATATGTAACCGGCCTGCCGGAATCCCTGGAAGGAAAACAATTGGCTGCCGAATCACTGATCGTCAATGCCAAAGGCAACAAAAACGGCAGCGGAACGTCTGGCGGTATACCACTGGCCAATGGCGAACAAACATTATATGTTTCCGGCCCCTCAGGAGAAGCAGATCGTTTTGTCGTAACATATAGCCTGACAGACACGGAAAAGCAAAAGGCGGGGAATTATAAGACCGCGATACAGTACTACCTGAAAACCAGGAGCGGGAAAAACCTGTTGGGTATCTTTCCTGTAGCCGTCAGCATCGGCCGCATATTCAACCTGATCGTGACCACAGGGGAGGGCAGCGGCATACGGTTTAATAATGTGCCCCTGGATAGAAGACCGCAGTATTCAGAAATATTAATAGAAATACAGAGTAATGTGGGCAGGCAATATCAGGTCAGCCAGCAATTACCCGTAAAGTTAATGAACAGTGAGGGAGCCAGCATCCCGCCTAAGTATTTTACCTTGCGCCTGGAAGGAATTAACACCAAAGGAACGCTGCGGTTCACCCAGTCGACTGAAGTTAAAACCGGTGAAATGGTATTGTTCCTGTCTGACCAGGCCGGTTCAGCTGATAAATTTAAGATCATTTATGAATTTACTGCTGATGCCACTGTACCAGCGGGTAATTACGCCGGCAGTATCATGTATACGATCTCGGAACTTTAACCAAAAAACAAAATGGCGGTGAAATAGTGAAAAATATTTATTGTTTACTGAGTTGTTTGTTTGTTTTTTTTATGCTAACAGCACAGTACAGCGAAGCGGCAATGATCCAGGTGGATCCGCCCAAAGTATTCCTTAATATCCCCGCTGGCAGGTCCGGCAGCGGCAAGCTCACCGTCAGGAATCCGGATGAAGAGGCAATTAAGATCAAGGTCTATGCCCAGGATTGGAAATATAGCGATACCCACGACGGCACAAAATTATTTTTCCCGATAGGCACGCTCCCTTTATCCTGCGCTAACTGGATCACTTTCTCACTTTCAGAAATGGAGATACCGGCAGAAGGCCAGCAGGATATTTACTATACCGTAAAAGTACCCGCGGATGCGGCCGGTGGACATTTTGCGGTCTTATTTTTTGAAAGCTTGGTAGCCAAACCCCTAGCTTCAGGGAGCAGTAATGTTGCCTTAGGGCTCATCGTGAGGCTGGGCGCAATATTCCATGTGGAGACTGCCGGCAATTCAGTACGCACAGCAGAAGTTAATAATTTTTCCCTGCAGAGGCAATCCAGCAAAAAACCGCTGGAAATAGGCCTGGATATCAAAAATACCGGCAATACTGATATCATTGCTAAAGGAACTTTACACCTGATCAATAAAAAAGGGGTGATCTTTGTGCGCGCCTCGTTCAATAAAGTGTATTCCCTGCCGGAAGAAACTGCCAGATTGACCGCCTCATGGAAGGAACCGGTGCCGAAGGGCATTTATGATGCTATTCTAACCATTGACGTAGGCAAAGCCAGTCAAGAGGACCAATGGAATGCTGATTTCGTGATTACCAAAGAAACAGAAGTGGAAATAGGCTCCTCCGGTGAAGTGCTAAAAGCAGGCGAATTGAGGTAATAACCTGAGGATGCAATGGCTGCGTTATTTATTATGTCTGCTGTTCATTTTCATCATGTTTCCGGCTTATGCCGGTGACAATGATACTCGCTTTTATCGTCCTGAAAATGACGGTTACTTTGAAAAATCTGATGCTGAGGGACTAAGCCCGATCATCCTGGACCTGGCCATATCCCTCTATAAAAGTGAGCGTTTGGCACAAGCCCTGCGGCAATTCAATATTGTCTTAGCGCTGCACCCGGGTGATAAGACCGCTTTAAAATATGTTAAAATAATTAAGAAGAGATTAGGTGAACCGGAGGAAGAGGCGGTAGCCGAGCAAGAGAGGCTGTTAATTACAGAGAGTTTAGATAAAGAAGAAAAAGAAACAACCGCAGAAGAAGAGGCAGCGACACAAGAATTGCCGTTAAGCTCAGACAAAGCCGGATTATATAAAGAAGAATTTATCAGCAAGCAAATCGACGGTATGATGCTCTATGATGAACCGGCCAGGAAACCAGCCAAAGAAAAGCCGGCAGCCAAGGAAAAGCCAGTACCCAAGAAGAAAGTAACCGCTAAAGCCAAAACTACAGCCAAGAAAAAACCTGCCGCCAAAACTAAAAAAACAGCTAAAGCAAAAGAGACAGCTAAAGAAAAAGTCACCACTACTACCGGTATCCCCAAGATATTGATCCTTAATCCAAAAACTAAAAAGCCGGCTTTCAGCCTGGAAGTAGAGCAAAACGAGATCATTTCCATTAAAGGTGAAAAGATCACGCGGTTCCTGCTGACCCAGCCGGATGTAATAAGCATTGAGAAAAGTACGGATGTGCTCTTTATCACCGGCAAGAACATCGGCAAAACTTACCTGCATATCTGGGACTCCCAGCAGCGCTGGACAGTAGAATTTAAAACGATCCCTAAAAAACAGAAAGGCTTCGGGGCTGAAGACGAAGACAAATATGCGGAAGAGCGAGCCAAGGAATTAAAGATCCGCTATGCCATGATCACTAATTATAATAAGACCGTAAACCATTCGTCAACCGTTATGCCTCGTTACCGTTATCGTTCGTTTCAGCATATATTGGAATCAGCGACTCCCCTGGAAACGCCAAACGGAGACTTTGGTTTTTCCGTCTCGGTGAATTCACTGCCGGAAAAAACTGAAATGAATTATGCCTCCTTGCGCTGGTTAAACGGGAAAATCGGGACCTTTGATAAAATTAACCTGCAGGCGATCGATTTCCGGCCGGAGAGGACTGACCTGGCCTTTAGCAAGGCGGACCTGCGCGGTGTTCAGGTATCAGCGCCGCTGGCAGATAACAAACTGCGCACCAACTTCTTCTGGGGAGAGGAACTGGGACTCAGGTTCGGCGGATTCATACCGACAGGCATAGAATTTAAGAAGCAGCAAATATATTACAGCGGGCTCAACCTGGATTACCTGGCAGAGCAAGAACATGTTTACAGCCTATCTGCTTACAAAACGTGGGGTAAAGACAGGGCGCCCGGGCAAAATGAATATGCTTATGACCTCAAAGCCCATTATGACTTTGATAAATTAAAATTAATACCAGAGCTGGCTTTTGATACTGAAAACTACGCTTCCAATCTAATAATAGACTATACTTTGCCCTCCTTGAAGGTGATAACTGAATTAAGGAATATCTCGAAAGATTTCCAGGCCGTCAGCGGTAAGGACTACCGCGCAGGACAAAAAGGGGTACTGGTTGATGCTTCTTACCGGCCTTCCGAAAAAATAATATTTTCCAATAAAATTGATTTTTTCAGCGATGACCTTTACCCGAATCCTGACCTGCCTGACCGCTGGAACAAAGAAGTCAGCCTGGGTTCTTTATGGTCGCCTCTGCGCCTGATCGAGATCCAGGGAGACTACAATTACCGGAATTATATGGGCAAGAATTTTCCCACTATATCCCAGGGCACCGGGGTGGGCATGCGCTACAAGCTGCCCATTGAACGCAGGGTCAACCTGTATCTGAATTATAACCGCAACCGGAACCGTTATATCAGGACCCCGATTCTTGATTATCTCAGCAATAAAATAACAGCAGGATCGATCATTGGCCTGTTCCCGTCCATCTATGGGTTCGTGGAAAAGGAGACAAACCGGATAACTCAATTGTCAAATTCCGAATCCGCTACACCTAAAGCCCTGCAAACAGGCTTAGAGTGGAGCGCCCAGCTCTATGATACCGGTATATACCAGCTTTTGCGTTTTACATACCGGGACGAAGAAGATACTGCTTCGCCGTTCAGCTTCATGGTCGGAGAAGATTATATTGAAGGATACGGGGAAACAGTGTATGCTCCTACGCCTAATTTTAATTTCGGACTAACTGTCAGAGCCAAAAATATCCGCACCGAAGCCGCTCCCGTGGGAAAACGGTTTGAGGCTGAAATCCTGGCCGGCTTGAATTACCTGTTTAATACTCATTTCCGCATTGATCCGGTAGGTACGATTGAGGGGTATGTCTTCCAGGATGAGAATTTAGACGGCATCAAACAGCCTGATGAGCCAGCCATCCCGGGAGTAGAACTGCGGATCGTCGGCAAACGGATCCAATCCACCAATAGGTCAGGTGCTTATAAATTTATGAACGTAAAGGCCAAAAAGGTATATATCAGTATCAATCCTACCACTATCCCAACAGGTTTTATTTTGACTGGCCCGGCCATCCGGGAAGCGATCATCTTTAATAAAGATAAAACTATCCTGAATTTCGGAGTATCCAGCCGCACCGAAATACAAGGCGTCGTTTTTGAAGACACGGATGGCGATT